>JAIBDV010000412.1 GCA_024686055.1 Neptuniibacter sp. | reverse complement strand
GGCAAAGATCTGTTCTGGTGGCTTAAACGCCTGGGCATTCTGTTTGCCGATAAGCACAGCCTGATCGCTAAATTATTGAAGAAACGTAACCCCGTTCCCTGTGGCGAGGTGAATGACAGCGGCCTGCTGCGCCGTGGCGTTGAATTACAGGGGCGTGCTATCGGCTGTGAAGGCCGCCGGGTGCAGTTTGATAATGGCGAGCGCGTGGAGGCTGATGTGGTGGTCTGGGCACTGGGTTACCAGGATGCCACTGACTGGCTGCAGATCGACCAGACTGTGCACAACGGCGAGTTTGTCCACACCTATGGCACCACGCCCCAGCCGGGTCTGTATGTGGTGGGCCGCAAATGGCTCAGCTGTCGGGCATCGGAGCTGGTGATGGGCACCGAAGCTGATGTTGATCGGGTGATGCTGGCACTGGCTAGCCACCTGGATAAGCGAGGCTGCTGATGGACGCTTCCCGCATGATCCGCTGGATCGCGTCCACGCGCGCCAGTGTATACCTGATCGTACTGGTGGTGGCCTGTGTGCTGGCCAGCGCTGCCGGGTTGAAAAACCTGACCCTGGCCAGCGATTACCGGATTTTCTTTGATCAGAATGACCCGGATCTGGCCAAACTGGAGCAGATGCAGTCGGTGTATAGCCGCACTGAAAATGTGTTCGTGATGATCAGCCCGCCGGGTGACACGGTGTTTGATGCGGCCAGCCTGGAGCTGGTACGCGCACTCACCGAGCAGTTCTGGCAGGTGCCGTATACTTCACGGGTGGACTCGATCAGCAACTACAGCCACAGCTATGCTGAGGGCGACGATATTCTGATCGAAGACTTTATCTATGAACCGCAAGATATCGACGCTGGTCGTATCCAGTTTATGGAACAGGCGGTACTGATCGAGAAAGACCTGCTCGGCAAACTGATCACCGCTGATGGCCGCTTTACCGCCATCAACCTGACCACGCTGCTGCCCGGCCTGAATAACAAGGCCGAGGTACTGGCGGTGAACGCCGGGGTAGAAGAGATTCTGGCTCAGGTGCGCCAGCAGTACCCCGATTACAGCTTTTATATCAGTGGCATCACCCGGATGAATGGGGCCTTTTTCAAGGCGGCGAAAAAAGACTTCGTCACCCTGATCCCGTTGATGATGGTCTTTGTGCTGGTCGTTGCCGGGCTGATTCTGGGCTCTGTTCAGGCGGCGCTGACCATGCTGGCCATTGTGCTGATGTCCTTCCTTGGCGCACTGGGCATGGCGGGCTGGGCAGGTATTCAGCTGTCGGCACCGTCGATTTCGGCACCGATTATCATGTTCACCGTGATCGTGGCCTCAGCGATCCACATCATGACCTACGTGAAGCGTAAGGTAATCGAAGGCTACAGCGCCGCCGATGCGGTGGTGGAGTCCTATCAGCGCAATGCCAGTCCGATTCTGCTGAGCCATATCACCACCATCATCGGCTTCCTGTCGATGAATGCCAGTGACTCGCCACCGTTCCGTGATCTGGGCAATATTGTGGTGTTCGGGGTGTTGTTCTCCATGTTGCTGGTGATGACGGTGGTACCCTGGTTGCTGGCGCGAATTCGCTACACTCAGGGCCATCAGCTGATACCGGGCATTGGCAACCTGACCCGTGCCATCGCCGAGCTGGTGATCGCGCAGCGCAGGACGATTCTGTGGCTGATGACACCGCTGACCCTGGTGCTGGCGCTGTTAGCGCTCAATAACAGCCTCAACGATAACCTGATCCGTTACTTTGATGAGTCGGTAGAGTTTCGTCAGGACGCCGAAGCGGTGGATCAGCAGTTCTCCGGCATCTACAACATCGACTACTCGCTTGATCGAGGCGAAGAGAACGGTATCTTCCGGCCGGACTACCTGCAGTTTGTTGAACAGTTCGAAAGCTGGCTGCTGGCCCGACCTGAGGTGGTCGCCGTCGATAGCCCGCTGCATCGTATTAAAGATCTGAACCAGCTGATGCACGGTGATGACCCGGCCTACTACCGGATTCCGGCAGACCGCACCGCCACCGCGCAGAATTTCCTGCTCTACGAGATGTCGCTGCCCTACGGCCGGGACACCGGCAATCAGATCAACATTGATAAATCGAGCCTGAAACTCACCGTGCGCCTGCGCAACAGCAGCTCGCAGCAGATGATCAGTTTCGAGCAGACGGTCAACACCTGGCTGGCGGCACAGCAGCCACAAACGATTGCGGTCAGCTACAGCAGCCCGGCGGTGGTGTTCTCCCATATCGGTGCCAACAGCATAAACAGCCTGCTTAAAGGGGCGGTGCTGGCGATGCTGATTATCTCGCTGGCACTGGTGCTGGTGTTCCGTTCAGTGCGTATCGGCCTGGTCAG
>JAIBDV010000086.1 GCA_024686055.1 Neptuniibacter sp. | reverse complement strand
GTGAATATCCTGGTTGTCGTCACCGCCCTGGTTCGACAGCTCGCCAACAATCTCTTCCAGAATATCTTCCAGTGTGACAATCCCTTCCACATCACCATACTCATCGACCACCAGGCCGATACGGCGGCTGTTTTTCTGGAAGTTCAGCAGCTGAGTTTGCAGCGGTGTGCTTTCCGGGATGAAGTAAGGCTCATGCACCACCTGCATAATGGCTGCTTTGCTGATGGAGCCGGTGTGGAGGATCTGCGCCAGGTTGCGCATATGCAGCACCCCGACCACCTTGTTCAGCTCGCCCTGGTAAACCGGCAGCCGGGTATGGGAGCTTTCGCTGAGCTGTTTGACGATGGTGTCGATATCGTCTTCCAGGTCGATGCCGATCACCTCGTTGCGCGGCACCATGATGTCGTTGACGGTGACTTCTGACAGCTCCAGTACGCCCAGCAGCATGGACTGATTCTGCGGCAGCAGGGCACCAGCTTCATGTACCAGAGTGCGCAGCTCTTCACTGCTCAGGTGGTGGTTGTTGCCTTCGGTAACTTTGACCCCGAACAGCCGTAGCAGGCCGTTGGTGATGCCATTGACCACCCATACCAGCGGGTAGCTGAGTTTGAGCAATGGATTAAGCAGCAATGCAGCAGGGAAGGCGATGCGCTCCGGGTGCAGGGCGGCCAGGGTTTTGGGGGTGACTTCGGCAAAAATCAGGATGACAAAGGTCAGTCCGGCGGTCGCGATCGCGATACCGGCATCGCCCCAGAGCCGCACCGCAATCACGGTGGCGATGGCTGAGGCCAGGATGTTGACGAAGTTGTTGCCGATCAGGATAACCCCGATCAGTCGGTCAGGACGCTCCAGCAGTTTGCTGGCGCGGCGTGCGCCACGGTGCTTTTTCTTTACCAGGTGCTTCAACCGGTAGCGGTTGAGCGACATCATGCCGGTCTCGGAGCTGGAGAAAAAAGCGGAACAGAGGATCAGAAAACAGAGTATGCCTGCAAGCAGGCTAATCGATGCGTCTTCCAAGACGGCGAGACCTTAATTTTATAATTGGACGGGCATTTTCAGATGCAGACCCCCAGGAGTCAATACTCATAAGCAGATGAGCGCCGTCATCCAGGGGGTTGCACCTGTCTGGTGCGGTATTAGCCGCTGATAAACAGCTCCAGTACAATTTTGGAGCCGAAAAAGGCGAAGGCCAGTACCCCGAAGCCGCCAATGGTCCAGCGCAGGGCAGTGCGGCTGCGCCAGCCAAAGCGCCAGCGGCCGATCAGCAGCAGGCTGTAGAGCAGCCAGGCGAGGATCGACAGGACTGTTTTATGCACCAGTTGCTGGGCAAACAGGTCTTCGACGAACAGGAAACCGGTCAGCAGTGCAGCGGTGAGCAGCGCCAGGCCGGTGCCGATCATTTCGAACAGCAGCCGTTCCATGGTTTGCAGGGGTGGCAGGGTGGCAATCAGGCCACGGGTGCTGTGGCTTTTCAGTGCCTTTTCCTGTTGCTGTAATAACACCGCCTGCAGTACGGCGATGGTGAAAATGCTGTAAGCCAGTATCGACAGCAGAATATGGGCAATAACGCCGCCGCCATAGGCTTTTGCGATGGCCGTTTCGGGTACCAGTGCGCTGAGCAGGCCCATCAGTGCGGCCAGTGGGAAAACCCCCAGGTAGAGGTTTTCAATCGACTGGCGCAGGCTGCTGACCAGTACGATGCCTGCAACCAGCCAGCTGATCAGCGAGGCAACATTAAACAGGCTCAGGTTGATGTCGTTACCCTGATGTAACTGCAGGTAGAGCCCCAGGGTGTGCAGCAGCCAGCCCGCTGCGCCCAGTCCTTTTACCAGCCGGGTATCAGAACTGCTCTGTTGCAGTACCTGCCATTGTTTTGCTGTGGCTGCCAGATAGCAGACCAGCGCCAGTATCGCTAACCCTGTCAGCATGCGTCCTCCGAAGCCTGGATCACTGTTTTCAGGCTGAAATTTAAGCGCTCTAGTGTGGCATATTTCGTCACACTGTGGAACGTGGTGGGGCGGGATGTAACGGTGCTTTATCGGCGGATTAGCCGTTGGCAGATAAAGGCATTTCTGTGAAACGGTACAGCTGGTGTACAATGCCCAGTTATTCCAAATTGACAGTTGCCTGGCAGTCCGCCGGGCATGACTCAGAGATTAAGCATGTTTCAGAATCTTTCCGAACGGTTAACCCAGACGCTGCGCTCGGTAACCGGCCAGGCAAAACTGACTGAAGACAATATCAAAGGCACCCTGCGCGAGGTGCGTATGGCGCTGCTGGAAGCGGATGTTGCGCTGCCGGTGGTGAAAGAGTTTGTTAACAGTGTGAAAGAACGCGCCGTTGGCACCGAAGTCACCAAGAGTCTGAGCCCCGGCCAGGTCTTCGTGAAGATCGTCAACGAAGAGATGGTCAAGGTGATGGGGGAGGCTAATGAAGAGCTGAACCTGTCGTCCCAGCCACCGGCCGTGGTGATGATGGCGGGTCTGCAGGGGGCGGGTAAAACCACCTCGGTGGCCAAGCTGTCGCGTTTCCTGCGTGAACGTAAAAAGAAGAAGGTGCTGGTGGTCTCTGCCGACGTTTACCGTCCGGCGGCGATCAAACAGCTGGAAACCCTGGCCGCTGAGGTTGACGTTGATTTCTTCCCGTCCAGCGCTGATCAGGACCCGGTTGATATCGTCAACGCAGCGGTCCAGCATGCCCGCATTCAGCACCACGATGTGCTGCTGGTAGATACCGCCGGTCGTCTGCATGTTGATACCGACATGATGGACGAGATCAAGCGCCTGCATAGCGCTGTGAAACCGGTTGAAACGCTGTTCGTGGTGGATGCCATGACCGGTCAGGATGCTGCTAATACTGCCCGTGCTTTTAACGAAGTACTGCCGCTGACCGGTGTGATCCTCACCAAGGCGGACGGTGATGCCCGTGGTGGTGCCGCGCTGTCGGTGCGTCATATCACCGGTAAGCCGATTAAATTTATCGGGATGGGGGAGAAGGTCGACGCGCTCGAACCGTTCCACCCTGACCGTATCGCGTCGCGTATCCTGGGCATGGGTGACGTACTGTCGCTGATCGAGGAAGCCGAGCAGAAGATCGATAAGGATAAAGCTGAAAAGTTTGCCCAGAAGATCAAGAAAGGTCGTGGTTTTGACCTGGAGGATTTCCATGAGCAACTGCAGCAGATGAAAAACATGGGCGGCATGATGGGCATGATGCAGAAGCTGCCTGGTATGGGCCAGCTGGCAGAAGCCGCGCAGTCAGCCAATGCTGAAAAAGGCATGGGCCAGATGGAATCGATCATCAACTCCATGACGCCGCATGAACGTCGTAACCCGGATGTGATCAGCGGTTCACGTAAAAAACGTATCGCAGCGGGCTCCGGTACCCAGATTCAGGACATTAACCGCCTGCTCAAGCAGCATAAGCAGATGTCGAAGATGATGAAGAAGTTCTCCGGCAAGGGTGGCATGAGCAAGATGATGCGTGGCATGAAAGGCATGCTGCCACCGGGTATGGGTGGTGGTCCGGGAGGTGGTATGCCACCGGGCATTGGCGGCGGTGGCTTCCCCTTTAAGTAACCGTTCGGGTTACCTTTGCCGACGGTTCATGAAGGGTCGGCTAAAATACACACAGATTTCACTTCTCATGGGCCGCGGATTAGCGTAATATTCCGGCCCTGATTTTATTGGTTCTCAGTTAAGCAGGTTCGCCGTCTTAACTGTGAAATCTTCTAACAGTGGGCGATGTTAAAACCCACTCAATAAAGGGATCTAACGCATGGTAACTATCCGTTTATCTCGTGGCGGCGCGAAAAAGCGTCCTTTCTATCACATCACTGTAGCGGACTCACGTAATGCTCGTGACGGTCGCTTTATTGAGCGCGTGGGTTTCTTCAACCCTGTTGCTCGTGGTCAGGAAGAGCGTCTGCGTGTAGACATGGAGCGAGTTCAGTACTGGCAGGGCAAGGGCGCACAGCTGTCCGCTCGTGTTGCTAAAGTACTGAAAGACGCTGCTAAAGCTGCTGAGTAATTGGTGCTGATCAGGATATGAGTGAACAGTCGCAAGACAAGCACGTAATTGTCGGACGCATTACCAGTGTGTATGGCGTGAAAGGTATGGTGAAAGTTTTTTCGCATACCGAGCCGATGGAAAATATCCTGAACTATTCACCCTGGATGCTGAAGCTGGATGGTCGTTGGACGGAAGTCAAACTGGCCGAAGGTCGGCGCCACGGTAAAGGCATCGTTGTCAGACTCGCTGGTTGTTCCGACCGTGATGTAGCTCGCAAATATTGTGAGATGGACATTGCGGTAAGTAGTGCACTGATTCCTGAATTGGAAGAGGGTGAGTTCTACTGGAGCCAGCTGGAAAAGCTTAAAGTTTATACCCTGGACGGCATTTTGCTGGGCCAGGTGAATCATCTGATCGAAACCGGCTCTAATGATGTGCTGGTGGTACAACAGTGTGAAGGCAGTCTCGACGAGCGCGAGCGTCTGATCCCTTATTTGCCTGATCAGGTGGTCCAGGACATAGACTTGGAAGCAGGTACACTACGGGTCGATTGGGACCCGGAATTCTAGGCTGTGTGGTTTGGTGTAGTTACATTGTTTCCGGAGATGTTCGAGGCGATCAAAAGCCACGGCGTAACCGGTCGAGCAGTGCGTAATCAGTTGATCGATATCCAGTGCTGGAGTCCTCGTGACTTCGCGCATGATAAACACCGTACCGTTGATGATCGCCCTTATGGCGGTGGTCCTGGCATGTTGATGAAGGTGCAGCCCTTACGGGAGGCTATTCAGGCAGCACGGCAGGCGGCAGACGGTCCTGCGAAAGTGATTTACCTCTCCCCTCAGGGGCGAAAGATGGATCATGCAGGGGTGGAGCAACTGGCAACTGAACAGAATCTGATTCTGGTTGCCGGTCGCTATGAAGGTATTGATGAACGCCTTATCGAGGCAGAGATTGACGAAGAGTGGTCCCTCGGGGACTTCGTTCTGAGTGGCGGCGAATTGCCTGCCATGACGATGATCGACGCAATTTCTCGTCTGGTGCCCGGGGTTCTCGGTCATCAGAGCTCGGCGCAGGAAGATTCTTTCTGCGATGGATTACTGGATTGCCCGCACTATACACGACCAGAGCAGCTGGATGAGGCAGTGGTACCTGAGGTGCTGCTGAGCGGTAATCACGAGAGGATCAGGCGCTGGCGTCTGAAACAGCAACTGGGAAGGACATGGCAACGCCGCCCTGACCTGTTGGATAACGTGGAATTAAGTGCCGAACAGCAGACGTTGTTAACCGAATATATCCGTGAGACCGACGCGTCTGACGGCTAAATACCAGGATTAGGAGCGAGCCCATGAGCAGCAAAAACCTGATCATTCAGCAGATTGAAGCTGAACAGATGACCAAAGAAGTGCCAACTTTTGCACCAGGCGACACTGTTGTCGTACAGGTAAAAGTTGTAGAGGGTACGCGTACCCGTCTGCAGGCATATGAAGGCGTAGTAATCGGCAAGCGTAACCGCGGCCTGAACTCTGCTTTCACTGTACGTAAAATCTCCCACGGTGTGGGCGTTGAGCGTACTTTCCAGACTTTCAGCAACACAGTAGACAGCATCACTGTTAAACGTCGTGGTGACGTTCGTCAGGCGAAACTGTACTACTTGCGTGAGCGTTCTGGTAAATCTGCACGTATCAAAGAGAAATTGTCGAAGTAATTCGCCAGTTCTTGATGATCGAAAAAAAGCGGCCTTGGCCGCTTTTTTTGTGCCTGAAATTTGCTGAGCGCAGTACTATGCTCCGGTCAGATTCAGGCAGGTTTCAGCAAGGGGAGTCAGAATGGCAACAACGGCCATAGCGACAGAAGATCAGCGGGTGATTGAGCAGTACCTGGATGCCATCTGGCTGGAAAAGGGTCTGGCTGAGAATACTCTGGCGTCTTACCGGCGGGATCTGAACCACTTTGCCCACTGGTTAAATGAACGTAACAGTACCTTGATGACGATTGATCGGGAGTGGATTCAGGTCCACCTTGACTGGCGTCAGCAGGAGATGCTCAAAGCCAGTTCTACGGCCCGGCTGATGTCCTGCCTGCGGGGGTTTTATCGATTCTCACTGCGAGAGCACTGGCTGGATGAAGACCCGACCCTGCGTATCGATAGCCCCAAGCGTGCCCGGCCCTTGCCGAAAAGCCTGACCGAGGCCGATGTGGAAGCGCTGCTGGCCGCGCCGGACATTGAGACTGCGCTGGGCTTGCGTGATCGTACCATGCTGGAATTGCTGTATGCCGCGGGCCTGCGCGTGAGCGAGCTGGTGACGCTGACCCGTTCGCGGTTAAACCTGGTGCAGGGCGTGGTGCGGGTGACGGGTAAAGGCGGCAAAGATCGGCTGGTGCCGGTAGGTGATGAAGCGCTGGACTGGTTGCGGCGTTATATGGCTGAGCTTGATCCGGCGTTTTGCGGTGATGTGCTGTTCCCTGGTCGTAGCGGTGGGCCGATGACCCGGCAGACGTTCTGGTATCGCATTAAACACCATGCGGTGGTGGCAAACATTGATAAGCCGCTGTCACCGCATACGCTGCGTCATGCGTTTGCCACGCACCTGCTTAATCATGGTGCCGATCTGCGAGTGGTGCAGTTGTTACTTGGTCACAGTGACCTGTCTACCACGCAGATATATACTCATGTCGCTCAACACCGCCTGCAAACGCTGCATCAGCAGCACCACCCGCGGGGCTGAGCGGGCTAACTAATTTGCAGGGCCTGGGAACTTTGTGCGCTTCGGGTAATCGTACAGTCGTGCCACTCTTGCAATCTGAGCAAAGTAACGAGGATTTGAATGCGTAAAGTATTGGTAAGCGCCCTGATGATACTGGGCCTGAATGGAACTCTGATGGCTGCGCAAAGTGCTGAAGAGCGTATCGTGGCACAGTTGAAAAAGGTGAATCAGGGTATTCCGGTTGCCTCGGTAAAACCCGCAGCAATGGGTGGGCTCTACGAGGTGACGCTGGGCAGTGGTGAAACACTGTTTTCCGACCCTCAGGGTGAATACTTTGTGGTGGGCCAGTTGTACCGTTATAGCGATGACGATGGCTTTGTGAACCTGACCGAGAAAAAAGCGGCGGTGACACGGGCGCAGAAAATTGCGGCTGTCGCCGAAGACGACAAGATCGTCTACGCCCCGGCGGGCGAAGTGAAGGCAACCATCAATGTCTTTACCGATACCAGCTGTCCATATTGCCGCAAGCTGCATGAAGAGATCCCGGCGCTGAATAAAATGGGCGTGCAGGTTAATTACCTGGCGTACCCGCGCGCGGGCTTTGGTTCCCCGGCGTATAAAGAGATGGTATCCATCTGGTGTGAGAGTGCGGGTAAGGCCCGTGCTGATGCCATGCACAGCTCGAAAACCGGCGGCAAGGTTGCTACGAAGACCTGTACCAATCCGGTGATGCAGCAGATGGCACTGGGTCAGTCAGTAGGTGTGAACGGTACCCCGGCGATGGTGCTGGATGATGGCACCCTGATCCCGGGCTACGTACCGGCTGAGCGACTGGCAGCGATGCTTGAGCTGAAGTAATCTTGCACAATTCATCAAAAAGGAGCATTGAATGCTCCTTTTTTTATGCCTTCAAACAGAGGTTTTTTCGGCCTCTATTTGTTTCTGCCAGTTGTTAGGTCTGCGCCTGGCAATCAGATATACTGTTTGGCCTGTTTTCGGTCGCAAGTGCGGCCGATCCTATCGTAAATGGTTTGCGCGAGGTGTTGGTTTGAAACCGGTAAAAGTGGGTATCTGTGGACTGGGTACGGTCGGTGGCGGTACGTTCAACGTTCTGAAACGTAATGCAGACGAGATTGCGCGTCGTGCAGGCCGAAAAATTGTTGTCGAGGAAATTGGTGCCCGTCGTGAAAATCCGGCGATTGACACCAAAGGCACGCAGATGACCAGCGATGTTTTTGCGGTCGCGACCAACCCTGAAATTGACATCGTGGTTGAGCTGATCGGTGGTTACGACGTAGCCCGTGACCTGGTAATGACGGCGATTGAAAACGGCAAGCATGTTGTGACGGCGAACAAAGCGCTGATTGCTGAACACGGCAATGAGATCTTTGAAGCAGCGCAGAAGAAAAACGTGATGGTGGCCTTTGAAGCGGGCGTTGCCGGTGGCATCCCGATCATCAAGGCAATCCGTGAAGGTCTGTCTGCTAACCGGATCAACTGGCTGGCGGGCATCATCAACGGCACTGGCAACTTCATCCTGACTGAGATGAAAGAGAAGGGCCGTGATTTTGATGATGTGCTCAAAGAAGCCCAGGAACTGGGTTACGCTGAAGCGGATCCAACATTCGATGTTGAAGGTATCGATGCAGCGCACAAGCTGACCATCCTGTCCTCCATTGCCTTTGGTATTCCGCTGCAGTTCAACAAGGCGTACACCGAAGGGATCAGCAAGATCACCGCGGAAGATGTGCAGTATGCTGAAGAGCTGGGTTACCGCATCAAGCACCTGGGCATCAGCCGTCGTACAGATCATGGCGTTGAACTGCGTGTACACCCGGCTCTGATTCCTGAACAGGCACTGCTGGCCAATGTAAATGGCGTTATGAACGCGGTTGTTGTCGATGGCGATGCCGTTGGCCAGACCTTGTACTACGGTGCGGGTGCCGGTGCAGAACCTACCGCATCTGCGGTGGTGGCTGACCTGATTGATGTTGTGCGTACGCTGACAGCAGACCGCGATAACCGTGTACCGCACCTGGCGTTCCATCCGGGTTCGCTGTACGACACGCCGATTGCAGCAATCGAGCAGACTGAAACTGCCTGCTACCTGCGCCTGTCTGCCAGCGAGAAGCCGGGCACCCTGGCGGCGATCACCAGCATTCTGGGTGAGCAGGGCATCAACATTGAAGCGATCATCCAGAAAGAGACCAGCGAACAGCAGGTACCGGTGATCATCCTGACCCAGAAGGTACAGGAGCAGAAAATGAATGACGCAATCACTGCCATCGAAGCACTGGCAGAGATCAACGGTAGCGTAACCCGCATCCGTGTAGAGCAGCTGTAAGCGAGGGCTGAACGTGAAATATATCTCCACTCGAGGTCAGGCTCCGGCGCTGAACTTTGAAGACGTATTGCTGGCTGGCCTGGCCAGCGATGGTGGTCTGTACGTACCTGAAACCCTGCCAACGTTCTCTACAGAAGAGATCGCCAGCTGGGCAGGCCTGCCGTACAGCGATCTGGCATTTAAAATCATTAGCCCGTTTGTCGCTGGCTGCATTGATGATGCCGACCTGAAGCAGATGATTGATGAGACCTATGCCGGTTTCAATCACATCGGTGTGGCGCCGGTACAGGGTCTGGGCACCAACGAATGGATCCTGGAACTGTTCCATGGTCCGACGCTGGCCTTTAAAGATTTCGCCCTGCAGTT
>JAIBDV010000407.1 GCA_024686055.1 Neptuniibacter sp. | reverse complement strand
TCGACGATATCGACCTCAACCTGGAAGACTTCCGCATGCGCGTGAATGCCGACCTGGTTAACAAGGTGATCAATATCGCCTCCCGCTGCGCCGGCTTTATCAAGAAGAAGTTTGATGGCCAGCTGGCCAGCAGCCTGTGTAATGAAGCACTGTATGCTGAAGCCATTGCCACCAGCGACGCCATCGCCCAGGCGTACGAGAACCGTGAATACTCCCGCGCGATGCGCGAAATCATGGCCATCGCTGACAAGGCTAACCAGTACATTGATGCAGCCGAGCCATGGGTGCTGGCCAAGCAGGAAGGTAAAGAACAGGACGTGCAGGATTGCTGCACCATGGGTATCAACCTGTTCCGCGTAATCATCTCCTGGCTGGCACCGGTACTACCAGAAGTCGCTGATGAAGCAGCAGCGTTCCTGAACATCGATAACTTCGACTGGGATGCCATTAAGCAACCACTGCTGGATCACCAGATCAATAAGTTCAAGCCACTGATGCAGCGCGTTGACGAAGATAAAATCAACGCCTTGATCGAAGATAGCAAAGCGACGATGGCAACACTGGCAGCTGCTGCACCCGCAGCACCCACAGTGGAAAAAACCCCACTGCAGGAGACGCCGATCGCCGATGAGATCAGTTTCGATGACTTCGCCAAAGTTGATCTGCGCGTCGCCCGCATCGCTAAAGCCGAACACGTAAAAGGGGCCAACAAGCTGCTCCAGCTGACGCTGGATCTGGGCGGTGAAACCCGCAATGTATTCGCCGGTATCAAATCCGCCTACAACCCGGAAGATCTGGAAGGCAAACTGACCGTCATGGTAGCCAACCTGGCACCACGCAAAATGAAGTTCGGTATGTCGGAAGGCATGGTGCTGGCAGCAGGGCCGGGCGGTAAGGATCTGTGGATTCTTGAGCCTCATGATGGTGCTCAGCCAGGTATGCGCATCATGTAACTGCCGTTCGCGGGCAAGCTTTACCAATAAAAAGCCCACACCTTGCCGGTGTGGGCTTTTTAGTTCAGAACAGGCTCAGTCTGGAGCAACATCAGGCGGCCTGGTCAAGCGCCTGCAACATTTTCACCCGCTCCCGGGTCAGCTGATTAATCCAGTACATGACCTCTTCACTGGCCTTCTCCGCTGACTGCATCTGTTTCACAATACTGTCACGCAATGCCGGATCTGACTGCCAGTCCTGCTCACTGATCGCCAGCGCACGCTGCACAGCAGCATGCACCTCAGCGTGGGGTTTTTCCATATTACGATAGCAGTCAGTATCGCGATAAGACGCCTTGCCATCCCCTTCGTAATACCAGCGCCCCAACCGGCACGTTTTATGGTCAACCCGAATCGCTTCATGGGCCTGTCCGATTTCATCGTCCTGCTCTAGCGCAACATAACCATTTTGCTTGTAAATGACATGATCAAGCTTGACCAGCGAGTGGTAAATCAGCGCACAGACATTATCAACCTGTCGGGCGGCGGTGTCAGACGAGTCCACGACCCAATTAAACTGATTTTCAAAGTCTTCAATCATCAGGCTCATATTCTGCGTCACCTGATGGGAGTGGTCGGAAATACGGCTGACATCGGTCATCCGCCGACTGAAATCGGACAGAATACGGTCGACCGACTCGGCCGTTTCCTTGGTGCGCTTGGAAAGCGACTTGACCTCATCTGCCACGACCGCAAAACCCTTACCGGACTCACCAGCACGGGCGGCCTCAATCGATGCGTTCAGAGCAAGCAGGCTGGTCTGATCAGCGATATCTTTGATCGTCAGTAGTGATTCAGCCACCTCTTCGCTATCTCGACTCAGGGCCGACACAACATCACTGACTTCTTTAACCGTGCCGGTAATATCATCAATGGAGGTACGAATCTGCTCAACAGCATTCAGGCTTTTACGCGCTTCAGAAGCATTGCCACGGGCCTGCTCCCCCACTTCCCGGGTGTCTTCATCAATCAGGGTCAGGTCCGATTGGGATTCCTGCAGATTTTTGATCAGACTTTCGGTATTCAGTCGATGGAGCTTGGACGCCAGATCATTACGGTTAATGAGCTTAACGTTCTCTTTCATCGCCTGCACCGACTCATCAATCGCCTCCAGCGAACAACCCATCCGCCCCGGCAAACCACTACCCAACGGATGACGACTATAGTTGCCCTTAGCCACTTCGGTAAAACAGGTATCCACTTCTTTGAAGTAAGTTTCTACCCGGTCCAGCAGATCATTCAAAGACCAGGCGACTCGCCCCAGCTCACCCAGCCCCCTGGTATTGCTGACGCGATGATGAAGCTCGCCACGAGCACTCATATCCAGGGTGTATTCCACCCGTTTGAGTGTTTCGACCATTCGTAGCGCCTGGAAGATCTGCAGCCCTAATAGAGCCGATACCAATAGCCCCCCAGCCAATAACCAGTAATCGAGGCCATAATTCCAGGTACACCAGCCAAAGCAGGCGGCCAGTAACAGATAACAGAGAGACGATCCCGTAACAAACTGAGTACGTAGAAAGGGAATACTCTTACTAACCTGGTTTTTAATGCTCCTTGGCATTCTTTCCATTCCTTATAACGATCCGTGTCGATAGAGATGCAATGCCACCTGGCTGTAACTCAACCCCGTAGAGTCGACCCAGTCCGTGAGAAATTTCATGGACTCATCAATGACCGAAC
>JAIBDV010000014.1 GCA_024686055.1 Neptuniibacter sp. | reverse complement strand
TCAAAGCCAGCCGCCTGCAATGGAATATCAGTGTGAGGCTGGAACAGTGCCACCAGAGCCTGGGCGCGGGCCAGGGTACGGTTGGCGATCACCAGCCGGGTGGGTTTCTCAGCCAGCAGCGGCTGTAACACGCCGCGCACAGCCCCACCGGCACCCAGTACCAGCACGGATTTACCCTGAATGACGCCACCGTGGTTGACCACGATGTCACGCACCATGCCAACACCATCGGTGTTATCGCCACAGAGTTCGCCAGCATCGTTGCGGTATAACGTATTGACCGCCCCGGCCAGCTCCGCCCGTGGCGAGCGCTGCTGTGCAGCCGCCCAGGCCTGTTCCTTGAACGGGATGGTGATATTCAGCCCTTTGCCATCGCCCTGCAGAAACTCAGGCCAGGCAGTGCTGAACGCATCTTCGCCAACACAGATTGCCGAATAAGCCAGATCCTGCCCCGTTTGCCGGGCAAAGGCGGCATGAATCTGTGGTGATTTGCTGTGTTTGATCGGGTTGCCAAAAACGGCGTACTGATCGGTCATCACTCAGTCCTCCAGCGTCAGCCAGTCCTGCGGTTTGAGGTAACGCTCGTACAGCTGCGCTTCTTCGCTGCCCGGCTCTGGCTGCCAGTCATAACTCCAGCGTACTTCAGGCGGTAATGACATAAGAATAGATTCTGTCCGGCCACCGGACTGCAAACCAAACAGGGTGCCACGGTCATACACCAGGTTGAACTCAACATAGCGACCGCGACGGTGCAACTGGAAGTCACGCTGGCGCTCGCCGTAGTCAGCACCCTTACGACGCTCCACGATCGGCGCGTACGCTTTGGCGTAGGCGTTGCCGATCGACTGCATCAGCGCGAAGCTGTGGTCAAAGCCCCCTTCATTCAGATCATCGAAGAACAGGCCGCCAATGCCGCGCGGTTCGTCACGGTGCTTAAGATGGAAGTACTCATCACACCACTGTTTGAAGTGTGGATAGACCTCGTCGCCAAATGGGTCACAGGCGTCTTTGGCCGTCTGATGCCAGAACTGGCAATCTTCATCGTTGCCATAGTAAGGGGTCAGATCGAAGCCACCGCCGAACCACCAGATCGCTTCTTCGCCTTCTTTCTCAGCGATAAAGAACCGGACATTGGCGTGGGAGGTCGGCACATAAGGATTGTGCGGGTGCATTACCAGCGACACGCCCATGGCTTCAAAACTGCGCCCGGCCAGTTCAGGACGGCTGGCGCTGGCCGAAGGTGGCAGCTTGTCGCCAAACACATGGGAGAAGTTAACACCGCCTTTTTCAAACACCGCTCCGTTACCAATCACCCGCGTGCGGCCACCGCCACCCTGTTCCCGCTGCCAGCTGTCTTCTTCAAATGTTGCCTGGCCGTCCAGCGCTTCCAGTGCATGACAGATCTCATCCTGCAGACTTAGCAGGTACTGTTTAACAGCAGAGATATCCGGTGCGGACATGGGGTGTTCCTCCAGAACAGGGTAGGTAAGGGGATAGGTAAGTGTGTACTAATCAGTGACGCAGAACGGCATCACTGCATAAATCTCGAATCTGGGTGGGCTGATCCAGCGGGCCGGTTTCACCCCCGGTAATAGTGTCCACTACGCCATTGAAGTAAAGATTTACTTTCAATCTGTCTCTTGCTGGCATCTTGCCAGCTGGATTGGCGGAAGTGGAGACAATGGGGCCACCGAAGCTTTCGCTAACTTGCTGGATAAGTGGATGCTGACTGATGCGAACAGCCACTGACCGGTGCTCACCTTTAACCCAGACAGGGATCTGATTCAGCGGATCAGGAATCAGAAAGGTAACCGGGCCTGGCCAGTGCTGCGCCAGCGTCTCACGCTGCTGCGCTGTCAGTGGTTGAAGCAGGAAATCGATCTGCTCCATCGTCCCTGCCACCAGGATCAGGCCCTTGTGCTGTGGTCGATTTTTCATCGCCAGAATGCGTTCAACCGCAGCACAATCAAACGGATCACAACCCAGCCCCCAGACCGCTTCGGTCGGGTAGGCAATAACGCCGCCACGACGAAGCGTGCTGACGACGTTACGTAGCTGCCATCCGTTCAGCACACTCAGATCTCGCCGTTGGCCAGCTGAGCCTGCAGCGCAGCGTCTTTAGCAACCACTGCATCGGTGTTGGCCTGACGTTCTTCAACCAGACGCTGCGCCAGCGCTTCGTCTTTAACCGCCAGGATCTGAGACGCCAGGTAAGCTGCGTTTTTCGCACCGGCTTTGCCGATCGCAACGGTTGCCACTGGAATACCACCCGGCATCTGTACGGTAGACAGCAGTGCGTCCAGACCGTCCAGAGAGGAGTTGATTGGCACGCCAATCACCGGCTTGGTGGTGTTTGCAGCAACAGCACCGGCCAGGTGTGCAGCCATGCCTGCGGCACAGATAAAGGCAACAGCGCCACGGGCATCTGCATCTTTAACATAGTCGTGGGTTTGAACTGGCGTACGGTGAGCAGAGCTTACCTTCATTTCAAACTCGACTTTGAGTGAGCGCAGTACGTCGGCAGCGGCCTTCATAACGGGCAGGTCAGAATCGGAACCCATCAGAATCGCAACAAACGGCTTGGACATTATCAGTCACCTAACTTTATAGATTGTCATTGTGGGTAAGGAGAGCAGAGCACCAGGGCAACTTACATTGCCCTGATTATCTGTCTGGCGGATGCAAATCCGCATGGTCTGGGCGAACATTAATCAAACAGGCTCCAGGTTGCAACCATACTAATTAAGGGTTTATTGCTCTTATCGCCCGGTTAATGCCTTACCCGTAAAGTGTGAATACTAACCAATGCGCTGGTAGCCCATACCTGCGCGCTCGACCAGCCCCTTCAGTTCCAGTGCTGTCAGCTGGGGTAACAGCGCTGTCACGCCCTGTCCCGTCAATGCACAGAGCTGATCCAGCGACAGCTGTTCGGCTTCAAATACTCTGAGTAACAACTGCTCGGCCGGCGTTAACACCGGCGGCAAGTCCGCTGAATCGGCAACTCTTTCTACGTCCGGTCTTTCACACTGCGCACCGAGGATTGACCCCAGCTGTTCCATAATGTGCGCGGTGGTCTGTACCAGCGTCGCGCCTTCACGGATCAGGGTATGGCAACCCTGACTCTGTGGGCTGTGTAATGCACCCGGCAGGGCAAACACTTCACGATTATAGTCCAGCGCCAGCCGGGCGGTAATCAGCGAACCGCTGCGGGGGGCGGCTTCAATCACCAACACGCCCGCACTGAGGCCACTGATAATCCGGTTACGGCGGGGAAAGTGCCCTCCACGCGGTGGTGTACCCGGCCAGAACTCCGTCACCAGCGCCCCACCTGTTTCAACGATCTGCCCGGCCAGCCGCTGATGGCGGGCAGGGTAGGCGACATCCGGCCCGGTACCCAGTACCGCAAGGGTGGCGCTGTGCTGATCCACCACCGCCTGGTGAGCCGCACCATCAATCCCCAGTGCCAGCCCGCTGGTTACCACCAGCCCACTGCGGGCCAGCTCATGGGCAAAGGCGGCGGCATTACGCAATCCCTGCCGGGTCGCATGACGGCTGCCCACAATACCGATCTGCGGCAAGCAAAGAACAGCGGGGTTGCCGTAAACCAGTAAAAACGCCGGCGGATCTGGAATCTGTTGTAACAGCCTGGGGTAAAATTCACTGTCCCAGGGGACGACATGGTGCAGTGCCGGGTTTAACGCCCGCCATTCAGCCACCTGATCCACCCGCTGTTGCAATGGCCCCTGATTCAACTGCCAGGCTTTAATCGCGCTGCGCACCGCCGGTTTAAACCCCAGCGCCGCGAGTGTGCCTTCATCTGCGGCCAACAGCCGTGGTGCGGTCCAGCCCTGTTGCCAGCACTGATACAGCGTTGCCGGACTGACCCGGGGCAGGGCGGCAACCGCTACCCAGTGCTGCCATTGTTCCCTGTAATCTGCCATCGATTGCTCCTCCCTGAGCGCTTCATAGGCCTCTGAGTATAGGCCAGTGGCAGCTGTCCTTGCGCAGACTGTTCTGCAACGGGCCGCAAGTCGCTATAATGGGTCAATTCGCGTCCACTGAGCGGGCGCTACCTTATTCACGTAACCGGACACCCCTTTCATATCATGGCTATTCGTACCATTCTGGAATTCCCTGACCCGCGGCTGCGCACCGTTGCCGAGCCTGTCACTGTTGTTGATGATGAAGTCCGCGCACTGCTCGACGATATGTTCGAGACCATGTACGACGCAGCGGGTATCGGCCTGGCAGCGACTCAGATCAACGTCCACAAACGTATCGTGACGATGGACCTGTCCGAAGAAAATGACTCGCCACTGGTGTTTATCAACCCGGAATTTGACGTCATGGATGAAGAGCTCCATAGCTACAAAGAAGGCTGTCTGTCAGTCCCTGAGTTCTATGAAGAAGTCTCCCGCCCCCAGCAGGTTCGTATCCGGGCGCTGAACAAAGACGGCGATGCCTTCGAGATGGTGGCCGATGAGCTGCTGGCGGTGTGCATTCAGCATGAGATCGATCATCTGGACGGCAAGCTGTTCGTGGATCATATCTCAACGCTCAAGCGTAACCGCATTCGCACCAAGCTTGAGAAGAAGCACAAGTTCGAAGCGAGCCAGCGCTAAGCTTTCCAGCGCAAGTAAGTCATTACCAACAGGCGTGCTTCGGCAGGCCTGTTTTTCTTTCTGAAGCCATCCTGACCTCTGGAGCCCTTCAATGCGTATTGTTTTCGCCGGCACCCCGGACTTTGCTGCCGCCAGCCTGCAGGCCCTGCTGAACACTGACCATGACATCGTGGCGGTCTACACCCAGCCCGACCGCCAGGGCAAGCGTAAAAACCAGCTGGCCCCACGCCCGGTTAAAGACCTCGCACTGGCCCATGAGATCCCGGTCTTTCAGCCCCACAGCCTGAAAGATGCCGACCAGCAGGCCCAGCTCAAAGCCCTCAATGCTGATCTGATGGTGGTGGTTGCCTATGGCATGCTGTTGCCCAAAGCCGTACTGGATACGCCAGAGCTGGGCTGTATTAACGTCCACGGCTCCATCCTGCCACGCTGGCGCGGTGCCGCACCGGTGGAACGGGCAATGCTGGCGGGCGACCGTGAAACCGGCGTCACCATCATGCAGATGGACGAAGGACTGGATACCGGCGACATGCTGCATATCGTCACCACGCCAATCAGCGACACAGATACGGCCGCCAGCCTGTTTGCCCGGCTGACTGAGATCGGTGCTCAGGCACTGGTAGACAGTCTGTCTGGGCTGGAGCAAGGCACGCTGACCGCCCAGGTGCAGGACGAAAGTCTGGTCACCTACGCCAGCAAACTGAGCAAACAGGAAGGCCAGATTGACTGGCAGGCACCGGCAGCCGAAATCGAGCTGAAAGTTCGTGCACTGAGTCCCCGGGTTGCGGTGACCTTCCAGCTCGATGGCGAGGCGGTCAAACTGCTGGCCTGTGAGCCACTGGAACAGCAGGGCAATCCGGGCGAGATCCTGGCCTCGGATAAAAAGAGCCTGGTGGTTGGCTGTGGCGTCAATGCGCTAAAAATTACCCAGTTGCAGCTGCCGGGCAAAAAAGCCATGGCCGCCAGCGATGTACTGAATTCCCGCCGTGAGCGCTTCAGCGCCGGCCAGACTCTGGATTAATCCCATGCAGAATGTTCGTACCCTTGCAGCCCGTACCCTGGCGCCGTTACTGCGCCACCAGGGTTCGCTGAAAACACTGATGATCGACGCTCTGAAAGAGTGCCCGGAACGGGACCAGGGCCTGTTGCAGGCGCTGTGTTATGGCGTCATGCGCTACCACCCCCAGCTGTCACGGATCTCGCGCAAGCTGCTGAAAAAACCCTTCGAGCCACGGGACTATGATCTGCTGGCGCTGATCTGGGTGGGTATCTATCAGCTCGATCACCTGCGTATTCCCGAACACGCCGCGATTGCTGAAACCGTTGGCGGCACCGACACCCTGGCCAAGCCCTGGGCGAAAGGGCTGCTCAATGCCATTTTACGCCGCTACCAGCGTGAGAATGAGCTGATCAAAGCTGAGCTGGCGGATGACCTGAGCTACCGCTATAACCACCCGGAATGGTTTATCAAGAAGATCCAGCACAGCTGGCCTGACCAGTGGGAAGACGTTCTGGCACAGAATAACCGTACCGCGCCGATGACACTGCGTACCAACCCGCGCCTGACCAGCCGTGATGACTATCTGACCATGCTCAATGACGATGGTCTCCATGCCCGTGCCTGCCTCTATTCCGAACAGGGTATCGAGCTGGAACACCCTTGCGCAGTGGATGATCTGCCCGGTTTCCGTGACGGTGAAGTATCAGTACAGGACGAAGCCGCTCAGCTCAGCGCCGCACTGCTGGACTTGCAGTCAGGCCAGCGTTTACTGGACGCCTGTGCCGCGCCGGGCGGCAAGCTTTGCCACGCGCTGGAGCTACAACCGGACCTTAATGCCACCGCCATTGAGCTGGAGCAGAGCCGGACACCCCGCATCTATGACAACCTTGCGCGGCTTGAGCTCAAGGCTGAGGTCATCGTTGGGGACGCGGCCATCCAGAACTGGTGGGATGGCGAGCAATTCGACCGTATTCTGGTGGATGCCCCCTGTTCCGCAACCGGCGTGATTCGCCGTAACCCGGACATCAAGTACCTGCGTAAAAGCGATGACATCATCAATATCAGCAACCTGCAGCTGAATATCCTGAGCAACTGCTGGCAGATGCTGAAACCTGGGGGTCGGCTGGTGTATGCCACCTGTTCGATTTTCCCGCAGGAGAACGAACGGCTGGTAGCACGGTTCCTCAAGCAGGTGGATGATGCCATCCATCAGCCTATCGCTGCCGACTGGGGTGAAGAACGTCCTCTGGGACGCCAGTTACTGCCGCAGGCAGATAGCCACGACGGTTTTTACTACGCAGTGCTGGTAAAAGCAGACTTGAAGTAACGGTATTCGGTGGACGATAACAGGTCATGAAAATCATCATTCTGGGTGCAGGGCAGGTCGGCGGTACGCTGGCGGAAAACCTCGCCAACGAAGCGAACGATATCACCATTGTCGATACGGACGCAGCCCGGCTGCGTGAGCTGCAGGACCGGATGGACATCCGTACCATCGAGGGCAAGGCCTCTTATCCCTCCGTACCGGTGCAGGCCGGGGCCCAGGATGCCGATATGCTGATTGCGGTGACCAACCTGGATGAGGTCAATATGATCGCCTGCCAGGTGGCGCAGACCCTGTTCAACACCCCGACCAAAATCGCCCGGGTACGCGAGCACGACTACCTCAAACAGAAGAAGATCTTCGCTGATAAAGCGATCCCCGTCGATGTACTGATCTCCCCCGAGGAGCTGGTCACCCGCCACGTCAAACGGCTGATCCAGCACCCGGGAGCACTGCAGGTGCTGGATTTTGCCGATGGCAAAGCCCAGCTGGTGGCAGTGAAAGCCTACTATGGCGGACCGCTGGTAGGCCGTGAAATTGCCTATCTGCGTGCCCATATGCCCGCCGTTGATACCCGTGTGGCCGCAATCTTCCGCCGGGGCAGCCCAATCATCCCGCAGGGTGACACCGTTATCGAAGCCGACGATGAAGTATTCTTCATCGCCGCGACCAAAGATATCCGCTCGGTGATGAGCGAGCTGCGTCGCCTCGACCGGCCCTACAAGCGCATTATGATCGCCGGGGGCGGTAATATCGGTGCCCGGCTGGCCACCACCATCGAAGATGATTTCCAGGTCAAGATTATCGAGCGCAGCATGAGTCGCTGCACTCAACTGGCCCGTCGCCTCAATAACACCATCGTGCTCCATGGCAGTGCTTCCGATAAAGAGCTGCTGCTGGAAGAGAACATCGAAGACACCGATGTGTTCTGTGCCCTGACCAACGATGACGAGGCCAACATCATGGCCTCCATGCTGGCCAAACGGCTGGGCGCACGTACCGTGATGACGCTGATCAACAACCCGGCCTATGTCGATCTGGTGCAGGGTGGGGTGATTGATATCGCCATTTCCCCACAGCAGACCACCATCGGTGCATTGCTGACCCATGTCCGCCGTGGCGATGTTGCCGCCGTCCATTCGCTGCGCCGTGGTGCTGCCGAGGCGCTGGAAGCGGTCGCCCACGGCGACAGCCGCAGCTCCAAAGTGGTGGGTAAAACGATCGAACAGATCGCCCTGCCGCCGGGCTGTACCATCGGTGCCATTGTCCGTAATGAAGAAGTATTAATGGCCCACGATGATGTGCTGGTGGAAAACGGTGACCATGTGATTCTGTTCCTGGTCGACAAGAAACGCATCGCTGATGTGGAGCGTCTGTTCCAGGTCGGGCTGGCCTTCTTCTGAAGCACAGGAGCTGCACCTCATGCACTACCGGGTAATTCTGCGCATCCTCGGCATTTTGCTGATGATCTTCAGCTTCACCATGCTGCCACCGGTGGCCATCTCGCTGTTCTACGAGGACGGCGCCGAGCTGGCCTTCGTCACCGGTTTTACCATCACCCTGTTAACCGGCTTCCTGTTATGGATCCCGGTGTACCGGGTACGGCAGGATCTGCGCACCCGTGATGGCTTCCTGATCACCGTGCTGTTCTGGGCGGTACTGGGCCTGTTCGGTGCCTTCCCGCTGGCACTGGCCGATAACCCGCACCTGAGCGTCGTCGATGCCGTATTCGAATCCCTGTCGGCGCTGACTACCACCGGAGCCACGGTGATTACCGGTATTGATTACCTGCCCCAGTCGATCCTGTTCTACCGCCAGCAACTGCAGTGGCTGGGCGGTATGGGGATCATCGTACTGGCGGTGGCTATCCTGCCGATGCTCGGCATCGGCGGTATGCAGCTGTATCGCGCCGAAACACCGGGGCCGGTCAAAGACTCCAAACTGACCCCGCGGATCACCGAAACCGCCAAGGCGCTGTGGTACATCTACCTGTCGCTCACCATCGCCTGTGCCGTCGGTTACAAGCTGGCGGGCATGAGCTGGTTCGATGCCGTCAGCCACAGTTTTTCCACCGTTGCCATCGGTGGTTTTTCCACCCATGACGCCAGTATCGGTTACTTCAATTCACCGCTGATTGAAGCCATCTGTATCTTCTTTATGGCGATCTCGGCGGTCAATTTCGGCCTGCATTTCTTCGCCTGGCGTCAGCGTACCCTCAGCCATTACCTGCAGGACCCGGAATTTCGTTTCTACCTGATCGGGCTGGCTGTCATCACCCTGATTGCGCTGGCCGCACTGACCTCCACCGCCACCTATGCACCACTGGAAGCGTTCCGCAAAGCCACCTTCATGGTGGTCTCGATTGCCACCACTACCGGTTTTGCCACCGCTGATTTTGCCCACTGGCCAGCGATGCTGCCGTTCCTGCTGTTTGTCGCTGCCTTTGCTGGTGGCTGTGCTGGCTCCACCGGTGGCGGGATGAAGGTCATCCGCGTGCTGCTGATCCTCAAACAGGGTTACCGGGAGATCCAGCGCCTGGTGCATCCCAATGCGGTAATTCCGGTCAAACTGGGTGACAAGGCGATCTCGGACCGGGTACTGGAAGCGGTCTGGGGGTTTTTCTCGGTCTACCTGATCGTATTCGTGGTGATGCTGATTATCCTGCTGGCCACCGGGCTCGACCAGGTCACGGCCTGGTCTGCCGTGGGCGCCACACTGAACAACCTGGGTCCGGGTCTGGGCCAGGTTGCCGCGCACTATGGTGACCTCAACGACACCGCCAAATGGGTACTGTGCTTTGCCATGCTGCTGGGCCGACTGGAAGTGTTCACCCTGCTGGTGCTATTTACGCCGACCTTCTGGCGACGCTAACCACCACCGCAGTGATACCTCGCTGAGTGCCTTCTCAGCGAGGTATCACCCCTTCGCAACACGCCAGCCCTCACCGCACTCTCCCACAATCGCCATTGCCCGTCCCGATTCAGCCTGCATCGACCACCGTATTGATTAATTTGCACTCAGCTCAGCAACGGTTGGCCACAGGTCGACCGCCTTTTAGTGTATAATTCCGCTCTTATTTTCGGGCCAATTTGATTGAATTAATGGTGAATTCAGTGACTGACAAGGTTTCTCCAGACGTTAGTACATTTCAGGGGCTGATCCTTGCACTGCAGGAATACTGGGCAGAGCAGGGCTGCGTTATCATTCAACCGCTGGATATGGAAGTAGGCGCAGGCACCTTCCATCCGGCTACATTCCTGCGGGCCATTGGCCCGGAGACATGGCGCTCTGCATACGTGCAGCCAAGCCGCCGTCCAACTGACGGCCGTTACGGTGAAAACCCTAACCGCCTGCAGCACTATTACCAGTTCCAGGTGGTGATGAAGCCATCCCCGGCGAACCTGCAGGAACTGTACCTGGGCTCGCTCAAGCGTATGGGTCTGGATCTGCTGGTGCACGATGTGCGCTTCGTTGAAGATAACTGGGAATCGCCAACACTGGGCGCCTGGGGTCTGGGCTGGGAGGTCTGGCTCAACGGCATGGAAGTGACACAGTTCACCTACTTCCAGCAGGCCGGTGGCCTGGAGTGCTACCCGGTAACCGGCGAGATTACCTACGGGCTTGAGCGTATCGCCATGTACCTGCAGGACGTCGACTCCGTTTACGACCTGATCTGGACCCGTCATCCGGATGGCACTGTTGTCACCTACGGCGATGTATTCCACCAGAACGAAGTGGAGCAGTCGACTTACAACTTTGAGCACGCCGATGTGCCACAGCTGCTCGTCAACTTTGACCACTACGAAGCCGAGTGCAACAAGTTGCTGGCGCTGGACACACCGCTGCCACTGCCTGCCTACGAGCTGGTGCTGAAGGCCTCTCATACCTTCAACCTGCTGGATGCGCGCCACTCGATTTCGGTGACCGAACGGCAACGTTACATTCTGCGGGTACGGACCCTGGCCCGTGGTGTCGCTCAGGCGTACTTCAATAGCCGTAAAGGGCTGGGCTTCCCATTAGCAGAAGAGTCTATCCGGCTGGAAGTGCTGGCCGCCTGCGAGGAGAAAAACTGATGAGCACCCGTGATTTTCTGGTTGAGCTGGGTACCCAGGAGCTGCCTCCAAAGGCGCTGAAAACCCTGTCTGACGCCTTTGTCGCTGAGATCATCAACGGCATCCGCGAAGCACTGGGCAGCGATGCCGACAGCCTGCTGAGCAAAGCGATCATCAAACCGTTCGCCGCCCCGCGTCGTCTGGCATTGCTGATTGAGAACCTGGTGGAAGAAGTACCGGCTTCCAAAACACTGGTACAGGGCCCACCGACCAAAATCTGTTACGACGCCGACGGTAACCCAACCAAAGCGCTGGAAGGTTTTGCCAAAAAGAATCGCACCAGCGTTGATCAGCTGACCGAACTGAACGGCAAAGTTGCCTTTGAGCAGACCAGCCCGGCACAGCCGCTGACTGACCTGCTGCCAGCGATTGTCAGCAACTCACTGAGCAAACTGCCGATTCCAAAGCGGATGCGCTGGGGCGCGTCTCGGGTTGAATTCGTTCGTCCAACGCAGTGGCTGGTGATGCTGTTTGGTGAACAGGTCATCGACTGTGAAATCCTCAGTGTGACAGCAGGCCGCACCACCCGTGGCCACCGCTTCCACTATGACCAGGACATCGAGCTGGGTGCGCCAGGCGAATACGCCGACACGCTGCTGAACACCGGCAAGGTGATGGCGGATTACGATGTACGTCTGGAAACCGTCCGTCGCCAGGTGGTTGCCGCCGGTGAAGCGATCAACGGTATTGCTCAGATCGATGAAGACCTGCTGCACGAAGTCGCTTCCCTTAACGAGTGGCCCGTCGCCCTGACCGGTCGTTTTGAAGAGCGCTTCCTGGATGTGCCAGAGCAGGCCCTGATCTCTTCCATGGCAGAACACCAGAAGTACTTCCACGTTGTGGATGCGGACGGCAAGCTGATGCCAAACTTCATCACCGTGGCCAACATCGAGTCGAAAGACCCACGCCAGGTGATCGAAGGCAACGAAAAAGTGATTCGTCCTCGACTGGCCGACGCAGCTTTCTTCTTCGAAACCGACAAGAAGAAAACGCTGGAAGCCCGCGTTGAAGAACTGAAAAACATCGTGTTCCAGAAAGATCTGGGTACCCTGCACGCCAAAGCTGAGCGTATCTCGGCACTGGCGGCGCGCGTTGCCGCAGATATGGGTGAAGATCAGACCAAGGCTGCTCGCGCTGGCCTGCTGGCCAAAACCGATCTGATGACCGACATGGTGTACGAATTCACCGACCTGCAGGGCCTCATGGGTTACCACTACGCCCTGCATGATGGTGAAGATCACGACGTCGCGCTGGCGCAGAACGAGCAGTACATGCCACGTTTTGCCGGTGACGAGCTGCCACAGTCCGCTCCAGGAATCGCGGTAGCGATTGCCGATCGTCTGGACACCCTGACTGGCCTGTTCGGTATCAACCAGCCACCAACCGGTTCCAAAGACCCGTTCGCTCTGCGCCGTGCCGCACTGGGTGTGCTGCGTATTATCGTTGAAGGCAATCTGGATCTGGACCTGCGCGCGCTGCTGGTCGTTGCGGCGGATAACCACAGCAACCTGAAAGCCCGTGAAGGGCTGGAAGATAAGGTGCTGGACTTTATGCTGGATCGCTTCCGCGCCTGGTATGAAGAAGACGGTATCCCGGCTGAAGTGTTCCTGTCGGTGCTGGCCGTGCGCCCAACCCGTCCGCTGGACTTCGATCAGCGCGTGAAGGCAGTAAGCCACTTCCGCAGCCTGGCAGAAGCCGATGCGCTGGCCGCCGCTAACAAACGTGTGTCCAACATCCTGACCAAGCAGGGTGCTGACAGCAACGCCACCGTCACTGAGTCGGTATTGCAGGAAGATGCAGAGAAAGCGCTGTACGCGGCGCTGAATGGCCTGCAAAGCACGCTGGATACAGCCACAGCGGAAGGTAACTACCGTCAGGTGCTGGAGTCTCTGGCCAGCCTGCGCAGTGACGTCGATCGCTTCTTCGACGATGTGATGGTCATGGCGGACGACGAGGCAGTACGCCTTAACCGTCTGGCGCTGCTGGCGCAGCTGCGCAACCGCTTCCTGGCCGTTGCGGATATTTCCGTACTGGGCTGATCGTTTCGCTCCGCAGATTTCTGACTGAAACAGATAAAACCGGATAGTTCACTATCCGGTTTTTTTGTGCCTGTGTTTCACGTGGAACATCACACTTATGATCCGAGAAAATCAGCCGCAGAAGAGCAGAATCGAAACATAACTTTACATGGCAAAGACACACAGCTGAGATTTTGATCCGTATACTGCTCAGGCAGAGGTCACCAAACACCGGCCTGTAGCCCAGCCAACTCATCACAGCAGTAAAAGTGGAAACGTGTAAATGTATCCTCCAGGCTGACATTGCGCATATATGGATAGCTTTCAAAGCTGCAATCCCGTTATCAACCTGACTGCAACCATAACATCGGTGTTAACGCTCATTGTTTCACGTGAAACATGCTCACGGGCAGTCAGAGGAAGCGCTTTATGAGTAAAACCCTGCGGCAATTAATGGCTGCCACAGCCTCCGTTTTACTGTTAGCCGGGTGCCAGCAATCACCGAGCCACCCGCTGTATACCCCCTCATCAGCCACGGCTCCAGTTGCCGACTACGACACATTTAACCAGTACCTCCAACAGACGGAGCAGTACCTGGCACAGAGCCGGTACTTCGTAACGAAAGACCCCGCCGTAGAGATTAAAGCCAATCTGCCGTTTGAACTGCAGCCCCAAAAAAACAACGAGAAAGCACCTCGTAAAGGCATCCTGCTGATACATGGGCTGGGAGATTCACCCTGGTCATTCTCTGATATTGGTCCGGCACTGGCAGCACAGGGTTTTCTGGTACGCACAGTGCTATTACCCGGCCACGGTAGCCGCCCAGCCGATATGATCGAAGTCTCCCATATCGACTGGCAGACGCAGGTCGATAAGCAGGTGGCGTTGTTGAAGGCCGATGTGGATGAGGTTTACCTGGGCGGTTTCTCAACGGGTGGCAATCTGGCCTATCTGGCTGCAGCTCAGGATAGCGCTGTACAGGGTCTGATGCTGTTTTCACCAGGCTTCAAATCCGATGAACCGCTGGCCCGACTGACACCACTGCTGGCGATCTTCAAAGAGTGGCTCCTGACACCGGCGCCAGAACGGGTAACCAACTACGCCCGCTACTCGGCAATGCCAACCAATGGCTTTGCTCAATACGCCCACACCTCATCCGCCGTACTGGCTCAATTGGACCAGCATCGCTATGAAAAACCGGTGGTAATGGTCCTTACCGAACACGACAGTGTGCTGGATACCCGCGAGATTCGAACGCTGTTCAATCGCCGTTTCAGTCATCCTGACAGTCGGCTGATCTGGTTTGGCACGGAAGCGGCCAAAGTGCATGAACGCACCCGTACGATTCCTGGCTATCAACCGGAACTGCGAATCAGCACCATGTCCCATATGGGATTACTGTTCTCGCCGGGCAATCATTACTACGGCATCCATGGTAGCGAACGGCTGTGCAACAACGGCCAGAGTGAAGCTGGAGAGCAGGCCTGTCGTGAAGGCAAAGAGGTCTGGTATAGCGCCTGGGGCTATCAGGAAGCAGGTAAGGTTCACGCCCGGCTGACCTTCAATCCGGCCTTTGATGTGATGATGGAGGATATTCGACAGGTGTTTTCCAAGCCGCACCAACGAACAGCGCTGGAGTAAAGCTGCCAGTATGATTGCGGTAATATATCAGTGACAGGTAAGCTTCGGCCCCCCTGAGACTCCATCCCTGACCGGGTATGAGAGCGCCATCAAAAGCACATAAAAAAGCCCGATGTCGGTGGCATCAAGCTAATCAAAAACCGGCCATAGATATCAGGACGGGGCATGAATCAGGCTGATGCTTCACGTGAAACATCAGCCTGTACAACGAGACAACAGACCATCCAGGCAATCCACCAGCTGATAACCATCGCGTCCGGCTGCTTTTACCCGATACATCACCTGATCCGCGGCATCACAAAGCTCAGATACCGAGTGCTCCTGTGCTTCCTTCAACGCCACCACGCCAATACTGGCGGTAAAATTAATCTGGCATGTCTCACAGGGCACCACGCAGTGTCGGGTCGCCTGCAGAATCCGCTCAGACACATCCCGTGCTTCCGCTTCACTTGCCCCCGGCAGCAAGGCAACAAACTCTTCGCCGCCAATACGGGCCAGGATATCATCTTTGCGCAGACAGGCCGTCAGCAGCTGACAGAAGGCAACCAGCACCTGATCACCGGCCGCATGGCCGTACTGGTCATTGACCTGCTTGAAATGATCCAGATCCAGCATCAGCAGGCTGACTGGCTGATGACGGTGGCGAAGTTGCAGCAGTGCCTGCTCGGCCTGGGCCTGGAAATAGCGCCGGTTACCAATCCCCGTCAACGGGTCCTGACAGGCCGCGACCACCAGTTGCTGGTTCACTTCCACCAGCCCTGCCGTTGACTGCTGGACCTTATGTTGCAGTGCCAGCCGCAGAATCAGCACCAAGGCTACACACATCAATAGCCAGGTCAGCATCAATGCAGCCAGCCATAGCCGATCTCCCCAGGTTACCCCAAAGTAATGATGGAACAGGTTAGTGCCCGTCAGGTGCAACCACTGCATGTGCAGGTGACCGACCCCCATAATCAGAAAGCTGAAAGCCAGTACGAACATTGCCCGCGCCAGCCGCTGAGTCGATATCTGACCCGTCTCAGCAGACTGTAAAACCAGCGCCGTATAAAAACTGCTGCACACCGCCGTCAGCAGGAAGCACAGTTCCAGTAACTGTAACCAGCTAGTGAACGTCATCAATATCTCCCTGTTACAGATGAATCAGACTATCAACATAGCTGAGCTAACCAGCATCAGCAAAAGCGAATACAAAACGACGACCAGACAGCAGCTAATAAAAAACCCCGCCGTAGCGAGGTTTCTGTTAACCGGTCAGCACAACCGATCAGATATCCAGGTTAGCCACCCGCAGGGCGTTGCTTTCGATAAAGGCCCGGCGCGGTTCAACCTCATCACCCATCAGGGTGGTGAACAGCTGGTCTGCACCAATCGCATCTTCGATGGTGACCTGTAGCATACGACGACTGTCAGCTTCCATGGTGGTTTCTGCCAGCTGGTCGTAGTTCATCTCGCCCAGTCCTTTATAGCGCTGAATAGCATGGCCACGACGGGACAGATCCAGCAGCCAGTTCAGGCCAGTTTCGAAGTCTTTCAGCATATGGCGGCGTTCACCACGCTGCAGATAAGCGCCATCGCCCATCAGGTCAGCCAGTACCGCTGCCATATCGACAAAAGCGGCATACTCTTTAGAACGGAAGAAGTCAGCACTGAGTTCATAGTTATGCTCAACCCCGTGGTGGGTGTAGACGATACGTGGAATAAAACGACCACGTTCATCCTGGCCCAGGCTGCAGCTGAAATGCTCAGAACTGGTTTCAACATCGGCCAGCTTATCTTCCAGTGCATCAACCCACTGTGACACTGCTGTTTCATCAGTCAGCTGTGCTTCGCTCAGTGCAGCCAGATCCAGCAGCGCTCGCAGTGCCTGTTTCGGATACAGTCGGCTCAGACGGGTGACCGTAGCCTGCATATCACGGAACTGGTACACCACTTTTTCCAGTGGCGCACCGTTAATGGCCGGTGAGTGCTCATCCGGATGCAGGCTGGAACCTTCCAGCGCCCCCTGTAGCAGGTAGTCCTGCAGTGCATCTTCATCCTTGAGGTACTGCTCCTGTTTGCCTTTTTTGATCTTGTACAGCGGTGGCTGGGCGATATAGATATGGCCACGCTCAATCAGCTCGGGCATCTGACGGAAGAAAAACGTCAGCAGCAGGGTGCGGATATGCGAGCCATCGACATCGGCATCGGTCATGATAATGATGGAGTGGTAACGCAGCTTGTCCGGGTTGTACTCATCCCGGCCAATACCACAGCCCAGGGCAGTGATCAGGGTGCCCACTTCCGCTGAACTGAGCATTTTGTCGAAACGGGCTTTCTCAACGTTGAGGATCTTACCTTTGAGGGGCAAAATCGCCTGGGTACGGCGATCACGACCCTGTTTGGCAGAACCACCGGCAGAATCACCCTCCACCAGGAATATTTCGGACAGTGCCGGGTCTTTTTCCTGACAGTCTGCCAGTTTTCCCGGCAGACCTGCGATATCCAGCGCGCCTTTACGGCGCGTCATCTCACGGGCTTTACGGGCCGCTTCACGGGCACGGGCGGCATCGATCATCTTGTTGACGACGGCTTTGGCATCACCCGGGTTTTCCTGCAGGAACTCGATCAGACGACTGCCCATCACCTGCTCAACCGCAGTTTTCACCTCGGAGGACACCAGCTTGTCTTTGGTCTGGGAAGAGAATTTTGGGTCCGGTACTTTTACCGAAACAATGGCGGTCAGGCCTTCACGGCAGTCATCACCCGTGGTGGCTGTTTTCCCGCCTTTGTTGATTCCTTCTGAATCAATGTAGTTGTTCAGACCCCGGGTCAGTGCGGTACGGAAACCCGACAGATGGGTACCACCGTCACGCTGCGGAATGTTGTTGGTGAAGCAGTGGATGCCTTCCTGATAACTGTCATTCCACTGCATCGCCACTTCCACGACAACGCCATTTTCATGCGCGTCGGTGCAATGGAACATTTTGTTAATCGGGTTTTTATTGGTGTTGAGGAACTCAACAAAGGCACCCAGCCCGCCTTCATAACTGAACAGCTCTTCACGGCTTTCACGTTCATCCTTGAGTAAAATCCG
>JAIBDV010000037.1 GCA_024686055.1 Neptuniibacter sp. | reverse complement strand
TGGCCAATCTGATCGCCAATCGCCCAGTATCCCGCCTCAACGATGGCAGCAGCCACCCTCAGGCAGCGGAGATCGAGCAGTTCTATCTGCAGCACCGCAGCCAGATTGACCGTTACAGCCAGCTTGCACAGCGCTCCCAGCAGCCAGCCGACAAAAGCGGGCTGCGCATGATCACTAACCCGCTCGGCCCCAGTGCCAGCTACGAAAAGCTCCGGGAAAATATTGAAGCCAGGCTACAGACCCAGTCCAGGGCCGAGCTGATGGCGAGTATTGACGACCCTCAGCTCGCCCGCCAGGTACAGCGCTACTTTGACAGCGATGGCTTCACTCAGCTGCCCAGCCCTGAACCACGGGAAAGCATTCACTGGCGCAAGCCCACCCCCTCACCAATACCGCAACAAACAGAATTTTCGGTTCACTGGCCACAGAACTCCCGCAGCGAAACACCACCGGACAGCCCGGACACCTTGCTTAACAGCATCCGTGACCCACTGATCAGAGCGGCGCTGGCACAGTTTCTGAGCCCATAAAAAAACCGACCCAAAGGGTCGGTGAAAGAAGATCAACAGTTCGCGGTACTGTGCCCGCTTACAATGCAATCGGGCACAGTACTGCAAACCAGATCACTTCAGGGCGTTGCGCAAGCGCACCTCACTACCAGTAAATTTGCTGCCAGACAGACCTCAGCGGCTGCTTTTGTTCAGAAATCCGTTCAGAACCGCCAGCGCTTCAGGGCTGGTCAGCCGCTGGGCAAACTGCTGCCCCTCTTCATCAATCACCTGATGCAGTGCCGCTCGCTGCGGCGCACGTAAGATCGCTTTACTCTGGATAACCGCCTGCTGTGGCAGCGCGATAATCGCCGCAGCCGCGGCCAGTGCCTGGTCATACAGCCGCTCCGGTGCCACCTGCTGGTTGGCAATGCCCAGCTGACAGGCCCGTTCAGCCGTAATCAGCCCACCCTGCACCAGCAGTTCAAAGGCCAGCCGCTGGCCCAGCATGCCTGGCAGCAACAGGCTGGAACCGCCTTCCGGCACCAGCCCCAGTTTTACAAACGGCATCTGTGCTTTGAGGTTATCGGCTACCAGAACATGGTCACAGTGCAGCAACAGCGTGGTGCCAATCCCCACCGCATTGCCCTGTACTGCTGCCAATAGCGGTTTAGGAAAGTCGACCAGGGCATGGAGAAAATCGAGAATGGTCTGCATCGACTCCGGCCGCTGAGCACACTGAACAAAGTCCGCCAGATCATTACCTGCGGTAAAGCTGTCGCCTTCACCGCGCAGCAGCACAGCACGCACCTGGTCATTGCCAGCTGCGCTCTGCAGTGCTTCCGTCAGCCCGGCATACATGGCCAGGGTCAGGGCGTTTTTCTTATCCGGCCGATTCAGCACCAGCTCCAGCACACCGTTATCATGCTGCTGTTGTAACAACTCACTCATCAAGGACTCCGGGCAGGGTGACTGCCATTGTGTTCAGTCTGATTCAGGCAGCATCCGTATCTGTCTTCACCGGATCACGCAGGGCACGGCGTAACACCTTGCCCACATTGGTTTTCGGTAGCTCATCGGTAAATTCGACCAGCCGGGGAATCTTGTACGCCGTCAGTCGATCACGGCACCAGTCACGGATCTCTTCGCGGCTCATCTCACGCCGGGCCACCAGCACCACTTTGACCTGTTCGCCACAGATATCATCTGGCACCCCGACCGCCGCACACTCCACAACATCCGGGTGCAGGCAGATGGCATCCTCAACTTCGTTGGGATACACATTGAAGCCCGAAACAATAATCAGATCTTTGGCCCGGTCCACCAGCCGGAAGTAGCCATCATCCTCACGAATAGCGATATCGCCGGTAATCAGGTAACCATCATCAGTAAAGGTGGCGCGGGTTTCTTTCTCGCGCTGCCAGTAACCCTGCATCACCTGGGGTCCTTTGACACACAGCTCGCCCGGCTCGCCGCTCGCAACCTCCTCACCATCGGTGCCGATCAGCCGTACCTCGGTTTCCAGCAGGGGTAAACCGATGGTACCGATGCGTTCCTTACCAGGTGGGTTAAAGCAGACGCCGGGCGAGGTTTCCGTCAGGCCATAGCCTTCAGTGACCACACAACCGGTGGTGTCCTGCCACTGCTGAGCTGCCGCCTGGGTTAGTGCCATGCCGCCTGAGCAGGTCACTTTCAGACTGTCGAAGTTAAGCCGGGCAAACTCTGGGTGATTACATAACGCCACAAACAGAGTATTGAGGCCAACAAAGGCTGAGTACTGCCATTTACCCAGCTCCTTCACGAAGCCGTCAATATCCCGAGGGTTGGGAATCAGCACACAATGACCACCTTCCAGCACCGCCAGCTGTGACAGGGTAAAGGCATAGATATGGTAGAGCGGCAGCGGCGAGATCACTTCTCGAGCCCAGCCCTTACCTGCCGTACCAATCAGAATCCGCGCCTGCAAGGCATTGGACACCAGGTTGGCATGGCTGAGCACAGCCCCCTTGGAAACCCCTGTCGTGCCACCGGTATATTGCAGCACAGCGGTATCACCCGGTTTGAGGGTGACATGGGTTGGCACCTCGCCAATGCAACTGAGCAGGGCACTGCGCAGATCAATAGCGCCTGGCAGCTTGTAGGCCGGTTCCAGCTTTTTGATGTACTTCACCGCTGCATTCAGCAGGGTGCGTTTCACGAAGCCATGCAGATCGCCCACCTGGGTGACCAGGGTGGTCTCAATCGCGGTATTTTTCAGAATACTGTCGGCTTTGTGGGCCATGCTTTTATGGATCACCAGCGCTTTGGCACCGGAGTCCTTAAACTGATGCTCCATCTCCGACGAGGTATAGAGTGGGTTGGTATTGACGACCACCATGCCAGCCCGCATCGCACCGTAGACCACCACCGGGTACTGAATCAGGTTGGGCAGCTGCACCGCAATACGGTCACCGGGCTGCAGGCGGGTATGGCGCTGCAGATAGACGGCAAAGGCCGCCGACAGACGGTCCAGCTCGGCATAGTTAAGGGTGCGGCCAAAGCTGGTGAAGGCAGGCTTATCGCCATGCTGTCGACAGGCCCAGGCCAGAATATCGGGGACGGCTGCAAAGCCCTGCGGATTTAACGCCGCCGGTATGCTCTGGCCGTTGTCACTGTAAGAATTCATCACGCCCCCCAGGGTTATAGTTATTGTCTGGGTAATACAGGGTGTACGCAGATCATCGCCGGGCGGTGCTCACCACCTCCCGGCCTCTGTGCTGACCCGGTTCAGCTGACCGGAAACAGCGTTGCCAGCCGGGTGGCTTCCATAATATTGCCATCCGCGCGGATGCGCCCCGCCATAAAGGCCTGCATACCATCGGTTTCACCTGAGAGTACGTCCTGCAGGGTTGCCACGTCCATCGCCAGGGTGACCGTTGGTTCATCATGCTGACCCTGGCCCACCGAACACTGGCCACCTTCCACCGCCACAAACCAGTGGTTGCTGTCGTCAATTTCATATTGAAAGACCGACTCGACACCCGCAGCCGCTTCAGCATTAAAGCGCTGTTCCATTTCACTAAAAATACTCTGCAGATCAGACATGGTGCATTCCTCAGATTTATTGTTGTCATTGGCTGGCCGATAACGCCAGCGGTTCAGCCGTAACAGAACGCGGATTAATCCCCGCCCTGCCGGCTGTTTCGCCAGTTTGAAAAGCCACTTCATCCGTTGTGGCCCATTCAGAACTGGAAGTGCGCTTCATCCAGCGCCATCAGGTTATCGGCACCGGACTGCATGGTGTCCACCAGGCTGCGAGTTCGCGGCAGCAGTCGCTGGTAATAGAAGGTTGCCGTCGCCAGCTTGGCTTCATAGAAAGCCTGATCATCCGTGCCCTGAGCCAGTGCCTGCTGGGCAGTGTGGGCCATCTGCGCCCACAGATACGCCAGCGTGACATAGCCGGAATACATCAGGTAATCCACCGACGCCGCGCCCACTTCATCGCGGTTCTGCATCGCTTTCATACCAACTTTCAGGGTCAGATCGCCCCACTCTTTATTCAGCTCAGCCAGCGGCTGGGTGTAGGCCTGCATCGCTTCATTATCGCTCTGGGCCTGACAGAATTTATGGATCCGTTTGGTGAACGTTTTCAGCGTTTCACCCTGGCTCATCAGTACCTTGCGGCCCAGCAGGTCCAGCGCCTGGATCTGGGTGGTGCCCTCATACAGCATGGAGATGCGGCTATCACGGACATTCTGTTCCATGCCCCACTCACTGATGTAACCATGGCCACCAAACACCTGCAGGCCATGGTTGGCAGACTCAAAGCCCACTTCAGTCAGAAATGCCTTGGCAATTGGCGTCAGCAGGGATAGCAGGTTTTCCGCTTCGGCGCGGGCCTGGCCATCTTCTGAATTCTCGGTGATATCCACCTGCATCGCCGACAGATAGATCAGCGCCCGGCCACCTTCGGCGAAGGCTTTCTGGGTCAGCAGCAGCTTGCGGACTTCCGGGTGAACGATGATCGGGTCGGCCGCTTTGTCCGGCGCTTTCGGGCCACTCAGGGCACGCATCTGCAGGCGCTCACGGGCATAGGTCAGTGAGTTCTGGAAACCCCATTCCGCGTGGGCCAGGCCCTGTAAGGCCGTACCGATACGGGCCGTATTCATAAAGGTGAACATACAGTTCAGGCCTTTATTTTCCGGGCCGATCAGATAGCCGGTCGCATTATCAAAATTCATCACACAGGTGGAGTTACCGTGGATACCCATCTTGTGTTCAAGCGAGCCACAGGCCACGCCATTGCGGCTGCCTGCAGCACCGTCGGCGGTGGGGATAAATTTAGGTACGATAAACAGCGAGATGCCTTTGGTTCCGGCGGGCGCATCCGGCAGCCGGGCCAGCACGATATGGACGATATTGTCAGTCATATCGTGTTCGCCAGCAGAGATAAAGATTTTGGTGCCGCTGATCTGGTAACTGCCATCGAGCTGTGGCTCGGCACGGGTGCGCAGCAAGCCCAGGTCGGTGCCACAGTGAGGTTCGGTCAGGCACATGGTGCCGGTCCACTCACCGCTGACCAGCCGGGTCAGGTAGGTCTGTTTCTGCTCATCGGTGCCATGGGCTTCCAGGGTGTTCATCGCCCCGTGGCTCAGGCCCGGGTACATACTCCAGGACCAGTTCGCCGTGCCCACCATCTCATTGATCATGATGCCCATGGATTCCGGCAGCCCCTGGCCGCCCCATTCGGTGGCATGGGTCATGGACGGCCAGCCACCCTCGACAAACTGCTGGTAAGCCTCTTTGAAGCCGTCCGGGGTGGTCACTTCACCATCGTTAAACTGACAGCCCTGCTGATCACCCACCCGGTTCAGCGGCGACAGCACCCGCTCGGAAAACTTGGCGCCCTCTTCCATAATGGCCGCCACCATATCGGCGCTGGCCTCTTCACAGCCCGGCAGGCTCTGATAGTGTTTATCGATCTCAAGCACTTCATTCAATACGAACTGCATGTCCCGCTGGGGCGCTTTATATTCCGGCATGGTGGCTGACCTCTTATTGTTCTGTCCGTTCTGGCAACGCCGTTTACGTGCCAGGCTGATGCTAGAAAGAATGGTCCATCCGTCCCGGTGCGCCAATGGCAAAAGTCACCAGTTTTAATAACATTTGCTGGCAACCCCAGCCAATAATAGAACCGTCCTTACATCAGGCCCTTACGGTAACCGGCCACAACACGTAAACTTGGCACATCCCAAACTATCAACAGGAAAGCCTCATCCTATGGCCGACACCCCTGCCGCACTGACCTCTGCCCAGGCCCGCAAACTGGGCCAATGGGCAAAGAAAAACCACGGCCAGAGCCTGAGCTGGCTACGTGGTTATCTGTTTTCGCTGGCGGCGCTGCCGGTGCCACTGCCTGCTCATATCTGGCTCAGCCAGCTCAAAGCAGATGAAATGGAACCGTTACTGGAACAACAGTTTGCACTGCTGGCGGACGATATCGCCCAGGGCACACCCAAACTGCCCAACGGCTGCAGCCTGACCCCGGACTGTCGGGACAACTTCCAGCAGGGCCAGCCCCTGTCAGACTGGAGCCGCGGTTTCGATCAGGCCATGTCGCTGATCTTCGCACTCTGGGAAGAACTGCTGCCAAAACTGGAAGAAACGGTAGCCGAAGAACTGGACGCCTGCTGGTGCATGCTGAGCTTCTTCGCTGATCTGCCAGAAGCGATCAACCTGACCGACAGCACGCCGATCACACTGGAAGAGATGTGCCTGGCCACCCGTGGCGATCTGCCTGCAGTGCTCAAGCGCTATGCGTTTATCAGCACCCAGCTGCGGGCCGACCTGCCAACGCCAACGGCCAGCGATGAAGAAGCCCTGCTTGATCTGTTACAGAACCAGCCCGAGCTGGAAAGCGAAGAGTATTTCGACCAACTGGAGAAGCTGTGGGAACAGGCGATGGGCACGGAAGAACTGGATGAGCGTGCCGGCCTGCTGGAAGCGGCCCTGGACACCACCGCCGCCGCGCTGGGCGAAGAGTGCTTTGAACAGCACGCGGGCGCATTCTGGGGGCTGATGGAAACCCGGCCCTACATGCAGACCCTGGCCATGCTGATTGAGTGTTACCAGATGCAGGGGCGGCTGGAGCTGGCGATCAGCCAGTCGGAACGCGCGCTGCAACTGTGCCCGAGCGACAATCTGGGACTGCGCTACCCGTTGATCGGCATGCTGCTGGAAAGCCGTCAGTACAGCCGGGTCCATGCGCTAATGGAACAGTTCGACGAAAACTCGGTATTTTTCCACTACGCCCGCGCCCTGCTCGGCTTTATCGAACAGCGTGGCAGCCTGAAAGCGACCAGCGCGCGTAAAAAAGCCGTTAAATCCAACCGTCACTTCCCCGAAATGCTACGTGCTCAGACTCCGGTCCCTGAAGACCGGGCACCGCATTACTCGCCGGGCGATAAAAACGAAGCCATTATGTTGCTGGAGTTTATGAGCAACGCCTGGTACGACACTGAAGGCGCCGTACGCTGGCTCTGTAGCAAGCAAAAGTAAGGCCGTACCAGGCCTTAGCCCGCCAACAATGGTGCTAACGCCTCCGACAGGCCGGGCCGCAGCACCATGATATCGGTGTCCAGCCGGTCCAGTATCTGCTCGGCGGTGTTGCCCATCAACGCCCCGCGCAGGCCACCCCGGGCATGGGTGCCGATCACCACCAGCGAGGCGCTGATCTGATTCGCCACCGCCGGAATCCAGTGTTCGGGTGGGCCTTCGCCGACATGGCGGTGTGCCGGGTCCAGCTGCCAGCGCGCCAGCTGCCGGGTCAGGGCGTCTTCTGCGGCAGCATCAATCAACGCTTGCGACTGTAATTCAGGCTCTGCCCCCATCATCGCCATCGCTGTCGCCGTCACCGTATGCAACGGCGTATGCACCTGGCTGGCGATGGCCGTGGCCAGCATCAGCACTGCCTGATCATGCTGCTGGCCATTGGCCTTGTTCCCCAGCGGATTCACCGCTGCCAAAATGGGCCCGTCGGCCCAGCGCCGCTGATTTTTCACCAGCAAGACCGGACAGGGCGTCTCGCGCAACAGTCGCCAGTCAGTGGGTGCCAGCAGCGACGGGCCGGTATGGCGTGCATCGCAGCTTTTTACCAGCAAGCCAAAGTGGTCCCGCTGCCAGTGCTGACGCACCAGTTTCACCAGCGGCGAGGGGTCATACTGGCGCTGCCAGCGACAGCCACTGTTATCCAGTTCCGTCAGTTCCGCCTCATAGCCCTGCCAGGGCGCATACTCACTGTTCCAGATCAGTTCCAGTGCCGCGCCGGTCTGCTCGGCGATCAGCCGGGCCCGCACCAGCGCCTGACGGCTGGCGGGGCGTTCATCCAGAATCACCAGAATTCGCTTACTGAACAGCATGATCAATCTCCTGAGCCACCGAGGTTACGGGGGCGGGTGCACGGCGCACCGGCCGTAACAGACAGGTCAGCGCGGGCAGCAGAATCAGTGCACCGAGCATATTCCAGATAAACATAAAGGTGAGCAGGATGCCCATATCCGCCTGGAAGCGGATCGGCGAGAAGATCCACAGCACCACCCCGATCGCCAGGGTAACCCCGGTAAACGCCACCGATTTGCCGGTGGTCTGCAACGTCGCCAGATAGGCCTCCGGCAATGGGTAGCCCTGCACCAGGAAGGTGTTAAGGCGGGAATAGATATAGATACCGTAATCGACCCCGATGCCGACCCCCAGTGCAATCACCGGTAAGGTGGCCACTTTGACGCCAATGCCCAGCCAGGCCATCAGTGCCTGACAGAGCACCGAGGTCAGCGCCAGTGGCAGAATAATACAGGCCACGGTGCGGATGGAGCGGAAGGTCAGCAGACAGAGCAGGCTGACCACGCCATATACCCACAGCAACATTTCGTACTGCGCGGTGCCGATCACCGCGTTGGTCGCCGCTTCAAAGCCAGCATTACCCGCCGCCATCAGGAACCGGGCCTGCTCACTGTTATGTTCAGCGCCATAAAGCGCCACAGCTTCGCTGACCTGCTGCAGGGTATCGGCGCGGTGATCGTCCAGATAAAGGATAACGGGCAGTAGCGAGCACTCACTGTTCATTAGTCCAGCAGGCACAAATCCCAGCGAAGCGTTGATCACATACTGGTTACGGCTGACCGAACGCCATTTGAGGTTGCCCTCGTTCAGCCCGGCAGTAACCCGCTCCGACACATCGGCCAGCGACACGCTGCTCTGTACGCCGCTGACGCTGTTGAGGTAATGCTGGAAATGATCCACCTGATCCAGCACCGGGAAGCTGGCGCACTGCTGGACCGGGGTTTTGACCATCACCACAAATACATCGCTGGAGCTGGCATAGTTATCGGTGATATAGCGGTTATCCAGGTTATAGCGGGCATCTTCCCGCAGCTCCGGCGCACCGGCCGACAGATCACCCACTTTCAATGTCTGACCACCCCAGAGCCCCACCGCCAGCAATACAACCGCCACCAGCAGAGCTGTGCGGGCACCGGCCGGACGGGTAAATACCACCAGCGCCTGCCAGTGTGAACCTTCCTGCTGCTGGCGTTGCAGGTGGCGGATCGCCGTTGCTCCCACACCCCGCCAGGACAGCAGCAGCGGTAACAGCAGCAGGTTGGTCAGCACAATCACCGCCACCCCCAGCGCTGCCGCCACCGCCAGATCCTGAATCACCTCAATCTGGATCACCATCAGGGTGACAAAACCGATGCCATCGGACAGCAGCGCGGTCAGGCCGGGAATATAGATCGCCCGGAACGCCCGTTGCGCCGCCAGCAGGCTGTCCGCGCCACGCGCGGCTTCCAGGGTAGTGGTATTAACAATCTGTACGCCATGACTGACGCCGATAGCAAACACCAGAAACGGCACCAGCATGGAGTAGGGGTCCAGTCCGTAGCCGAGCAGCCGCAACAGCCCCAGCTGCCAGACCACCGCCACCAGCGAACAGGCCAGCGGGATCAGCGTGCCCGTAATACTGCGCGAATAGAGATACAACAGCACCAGGGTCACGGCGATGGCCATGGCGAAAAACAGCCCGACCTGGGCTGCCCCCGCAATCAGGTCCCCCACCACCTTGGCAAAGCCGGTGATATGGATGCGGATACCGTCACGCTGGTACTGTTCGCGGATCTGCTGCTCCAGCTGGGCCGAAAACTGCTGATAGTCCAGCCGGGCACCGGTCTGTGGGTCACGATCAAACAGCGGCACTTCGACCATCGCCGAGCGAAAATCATTGGCCACCAGCCGCCCCAGCTGGCCGGAGCTCAGAATATTACTGCGCACCTGATCCAGACTGGCTGCGGAGCCATCATAGCTGGCCGGGATCACCGGCCCACCGACAAAGCCCTCTTCGGTCACTTCGGTCCAGCGCACGTTAGGGGTCCAGATCGACTTCACCGCCGAACGGTCCACCCCTTGCAGAAAAAACAGCGCGTCGGTCACCTGTTTCAGGGTCTGCTGATAGTCAGCGCTGAAAATATCACCCTCGGTGGCCGCCACCACCACCCGCAAGCTGTTACCCAGCCCGGCCAGATCATCCCGGTGGTCGAGAAAGTTGGTCACATAGGGGTGCTGAGTAGGGATCATTTTGACGAAACTGGCATCGGGCCGGATCTGCGCCGCCTGCCAGCCCAGCCAGACAGTAGCCAGCAGAAACAACAACGCAATGGCCGGGCGATGGCGAAACAGCAACCGTTCCAGCAACTGTTCACTGGCGCGTACGGGGGCCAGTAATCCGAAAAAGCGGCTCATGGGCGGGCCTCCGTGGTATCCAGTGCGATATGACTGATGCCGCCTTCACCGACCAGCACCAGCTGCTGGCCCGTCCGTACACCGGCGCTAAAACTGCGCCGTGACACTGTATCCAGCGCCTGAAAGCCCTGTGGTCCGGCCTGTAACAGAGTGCCCGCCTGGCCCAGCAGCCACAGCTGACCGGCATTGCTGACCGCGCCATTGAGGCTGGCCGTACGGCCCTGACCCAGCGCAACCGGCTGCCAGTCCTGACCATCCGGGGAGCGAAACAGATGCCCCCGCAAACCCATCACATAGAGCTGGTCGGTTTCAATGGCGGCAAAGAATGAGCCGTCATAGGGAGAGTCCTGGGCCTGCCAGCGTTCGCCATCGGCATCAGGCGCCAGTAACAGCCCCGCTTCACCGGCGATCAGCAGGCTGCCATCACGGCACGCCAGCAGGCTGTTGAGGTGAAAGCCATCGGGGTTATCCGCCTGATGGCCCAGACTGCGCCAGCTCTGGCCACCATCGGTGGTTTTCAGCAACAGACCATAGCCTCCCAGCACAAAGCCGACCTGTTCATCACGGAACCAGACATCCAGCAACGGCGTGGTGGGGCCATCTTTTTCTGCCGCCAGCGCATCGTCCAGCGCATATTCCAGCATTTCACGTTGTGCCGCATCGACAGTGGCAGGCAGATCCGCCAGTTGCTGAGTCAGCTGCAGCGTGCGCAGGGCATTAATATCACGCCCGGTCAGCAGCCGCTGCCAGCTTTCACCGCCATCCTGGCTGCGCAACACCACCCCGTCATGGCCCACCGCCCAGCCCAGCTGTGGCTGTGGAAACTGCACCGCCGTCAGCATCACACTGACGGGCACCTGCGCCATGCGCCAGCGCTCGCCCTGATCATCGGATAGCAGCACAATACCTTGCTCACCCACGGCGATCAGCCGTTCACCGGCCCGGACAATGTCCAGCAATAATGCCTGTGTTGCCTGTGGCGCAGGCTGGGCTGGCTGTTCCAGCCGGTCGGCCCATAGCACCGTGCTACCGCACAACGCCCCCAGGCAGACCAGCGCCAGCGCCAGGCGACGGCGGATAAAACCCCTCATTAGACACCCCATTGTTATTGTTATCTGGTGACTGCCCGTGATTCTGTTGTACTGGCAGGTCGTCCAGCTTCGCCAGGCCTGCCCTCAACCACAATAACATCGGCTCTCAATCTGACTGACATTATTCTCCAGTAACCGGCAGAGCCAGTTGCGATGCGCCCTTCAGGGTGACAATATGGTTCGACGATCGACGTTCAGGAACCGATATGGCGCATACTCTCACCGTTGTAGCAGCACTGGCCCACGAGCTGGCCGAGTCCAGCACCCCGCAACAGACCATGCAGACGGTCGTGACTCGACTGCGGGAACTGTTCGACGCCGCGGTGTGCAGTATCTACCTGCGCCATCCTGATCATGAACGGCTTGATCTGGTCGCCACCGAGGGTCTGTCGCCTGAAGCGGTCGGTCAGGTGTCACTGTCGATCGGTGAGGGTATTATCGGTCGTGTCGCCCGTTCCATGCGGCCGATCAATATCGCCGATGCTCCCCACCACAAAGATTACATTTACATTCCACAGACCCACGAAGAACCGTTTCATCAGTTCCTCGCCGCACCGCTGATCCATCAGCGCCAGCTGGTCGGTGTTATCGCCGTGCAGGGCCGCAATCAGGAAGTCTATGGCGCCAATGCCGAAGCCTTGCTGGTCACCCTCAGCGCCCTGCTGGCAGGCTCCCTGCACCCTTGGCAACAGAGCGGCCAGTGGCAACGCGGGCTGAACAAACGCTACCGCCGTTACACCGGGATTCCAGCCGCCAGCGGCATTGGCGTCGGTCGGCTATTACCCATCGGGCTGGACCACAGCCTGGAACGGCAGAAAAAAGAGCTGACCGATAACCCGGCCGCCGAAACGCTGCTGTTTGAGCAGGCCTGCACCGCGCTGGATGCAGAGCTCAGCGACGCCTCCGAACGGCTGGCCCGCCAGGGTAACAGCGAAATCAGTTCGCTGTTGTCGATCTACCAGATGATGCTGCAGAGCCCGGAGCTGAAACAGGGTGTGCTGGATCTGATCAGCCAGGGCCAGGCCACCTGCTGGGCCCTGCGCAACACCGTTAAAACGCTGGCCGCCGTGTTTGAAGCCGCCGATGACCCCTATCTGAACGCCCGCCAGGAAGACATCCGTCATATTGGCAACCGTTTGTTACAGCACCTGCGCAAAGAAAACCCGCTGGCCCAGGTGCGCACCGATAAAGACCTGATCCTGGTCGGCAAACAGATCAGCATCACCGATCTGGCCAGCCTGCCGATTGAACGTATTCGTGGCATGGTCTGCACCGAAGGCTCGGCCCTGTCTCACACCGCCATCGTTGCCAAAGCACTGGGCATCACAGCGGTGATGGGCGTTGAAGGCATCGACATCCCCCGCTACAGCGGCCAGACCGTACTGGTGGATGGTTACCGTGGCGTGGTGTTCTGTCGGCCTGATCGCACTCTGCAAAAAGCCTATCGCAAGCTGCAGGCCGCCGAGCAACAGCTCAACAGTGAACTGGCCCAGCTACGTGACCTGCCCGCCCTGACCCCGGACGGCCAGCGGGTCAGGCTGATGGCCAACACCGGTCTGCTGGCCGACGTTTCACCGGGGCTGGCCTGTGGCGCAGAAGGCATCGGCCTGTACCGTTCCGAGATGCCGTTTATGCAGCACCACAGCTTTCCCACCGAGGATGAGCAATACCACGTTTACCAGCAGGTGCTGGAGGCTTACCAGCCGATGCCGGTGTATATGCGTATCCTGGATATCGGCGGTGAC
>JAIBDV010000352.1 GCA_024686055.1 Neptuniibacter sp. | reverse complement strand
CATATCGCCGTTATGGGCCGCACCGGACATAAACGGCACGAACAGCAAATTGGTCAGCACATATTCAAACGAGAAGCCGATAGCGATCATAAATTCGAACGGGCCTGCGGCACGGGCGTCATTGAAGAACGACTTGGGCACCGACAGATACCAGACCCGGTCGTGCATATGGCTGTATTCCTGCAGCCCATCGAAGTACTTGTTGTAGTGGCTCATGGCATGGATCTGGGTCTGCACATGACGCAGTTCATCCAGTGACTGCATCTGACAGGCAACGCGTGCCCCGACTCCGCCAAACTGGCGACCAACGTGGGCAAAGCCCTGGTACGCCTGATATTCCAGTGGCGAAACACCGGTCAGGAACAGCTTCAGCGCATTCACGTAACGCGGGTCGGACACATTGAGGTGGCCGTGGTTCTGCTGGAATGCATCAAAGATGGCGTAGAGCTTTTTCTCTTTCTCAGCCTGGTATTTCCAGTAGCTGTCCATGGTCAGGCGGAACGGGTCTTCCCACTTTGACCAGTCGGTGATTTTGATGCCTTCAAACTCTTCATACGGAAATGCTTTGTTGCGGTCCTGGTAGGAAAACTCCCAGTCCAGATCGCGGGTCAGCAGGCGGTACTTTTCTTTTATATTCAGTTTCTTAGCCATGGTGTGCCTCGCGAGTCAGCTATTCCATTCCAGAGTCAGGCAATCATCATCTTCATCGACATTGCCCCCCAGAGTGATCAGGTTCAGGTGCAGTTCCTGGATATCCCAGTCACGGCCCAGGGTCTCTTCCACGGTTTCGCGCTTCACCACCAGCCTGCCCTCGGCTTCCACCCGCACCATGGCGGGCATATGGATGATGGTCGCGTCCGGGTTATCCTGTTCGATCGCTTCAATGATGTAGCGGGACTCGTCGTTGTCCTGCAGAGCGATATACACTTTTGACATGATTTAATTCCTGTGCGGTGCCGGTCAGGGCGCGCTTATCTGAAGAGTCCAGCTTTGTTCAGGCGCTTATCCAGCACCGCCAGGGCACGGTCCAGCGCCTGTGCATCCAGCATTTCAGTGGCCAGCGGGGCCAGTGCTTCAGCCGCTTTGCCACGCCAGGAAGTGAGCCATTGCTCAATCAGTGCTTTGTTATCGGCACTTTCAGCGGCGGCAATTTTCAGAACCGCATCACCCCAGCGCTGGTTGTCTTTCCACCAGTCCTGCATAAACTCGGTCAGCATCGCCACATCCTGGGCTCCGTTGTCCGCCAGCTGCGCATCCAGCTGGCTGTACACCAGGTCATACACCAGGGTGTCTACCACCATGTTTTGCGCCAGCATCACCTCAAACCAGTCGTCGGTCACCAGCATCTCTTCGCACAGTGCCCGCATGCCCTGCCAGATATCTGCGTCCATCCACAGCTGCTTGGCCTGGGCCAGCGACTCGGCGCTGTTACCATCCAGGATCAGGCCAATACGCGACAGATACTGAGCAATCCCCAGCCGGTCCATGCCGTTGTAGAGCAGCGCCTGCGTCAGTGCCGTGCCCATACCCTGGCCGGTGCCATAGACATTATTGAGATTGGCGGTTTGCTCCACATGGCGCAGTGGCAACAGGTAGCGAATCAGCTGGGTTTGGTGATCATCGCTGAGCAAACGGGCCAGATCGCGCTTCTCGAAAAAGGCATAGCTGGATTCCGCCGCTTCCTGCATTTTTGCCCGCGACTGGACATAGGTGCCGTAGTAAAACTGGCGTGGATCACGGAAGGCATACCAGTCCGCCATCACCAGCCGGGTGCGGCTGGCATCCTGCAGCAGCTTGTCCGGTTGCCACAGCGGGCGGTAATGGAAGTTGGTTTCTGAGGCGACATCGTAAGTGGCCTCCTGGTAGCGCGTGGCCGGCTTGTCACCGAAACGACGCTCGATGTGCGCAAACGTATTGCGTATCGGTTCCAGCGTCGCGGTTTTGATCTCAATGCTCATGCAAACATTCCCAGCGATTCAGTTGTTGTTATTTGAGTCGGAAACGGCCAGCTGCGCAGACAGCTGGTCATGGTTTTGGGCCATCAGGGTGTCTTCGCCATAACGCCATTTGTCCATCTCGGCATCCACCAGCGCCATCTGCCTGGCACTCATCGGCACCACCGCATTGGTTTTGCAGAACTGCTCGAACGCACCGCGCGGCATCACCAGCTCGACGAACAGGCTCGGGTCACCAATGGCAAAATCAAACGCCACAAAACGGGCCTGCTCGGTACTGCGCACCCGGATGTATTTCACCAGCTGTTCAAACGGAGTCGGTTGCGATGGATCGGTATGGGGATCTGCTTGTCTGGCGGCCATGGTGCCCTCTGTCACATTCCGATTAGGTTCACCGGGATATGGCAAAGGTTGTGCCAGGTGGCGGGAAAGAATTTTTCCCATGCCCGAACAAAAAATATAACTATTTGAAATTATTAGCTTTATCAATGGTGCCCCGGGGGCTCAATCCGGCTCACTGATCAAAAACCAGACAAAATATACCTTGACGAACCCGGGGCAAAAGATGATGAAATGATTAAGGCAAAACGCGAAAAGTGAGGATTTGATCATTTAATCAGGTCGAACTTTATTCGGTATAAACGCTCAGTTTCTACACAGAAGCCAGCAGCCTGAACACTGCACAAGGGACAGAAAAAACAACTGAAAATACAGCAATATAGATACCTGTTTCGCACAGTTGCCAGACGATAGCGCCAGATTATCGGAAAAATAACAACAAGAAATACTGACATTGGAGCCATGAACATGAACCAAGCCGCACAGCTACAATTCCCTGCCAGCAAAGACCTGATCGCACAGATTCAGTTCGATACAGATCAGGGCAAGATCTGGCTGAATGAGCAACGAATGGTGTTAATCCACACCGCAGCAATGGGTTCGCTGCGCAAAGAGTTAATAGAGACACTGGGGATTGAACGCACCAAGGGGTTTCTGATGCGTTTCGGCTTTCAGGCAGGCATGCGCGGTGCCGAACTGGCGCGTAAAGTTCGCCCGGATATCGACACCCATGAAGCCTTTTCGGTGGGCCCACAACTGCACGGCATTATGGGCATGGTCAATGTGGAACCGGTGGCACTGGAGTTCGATATTCAGGCGGGCACCTTCTATAGCGAATTCAACTGGCGCGGTTCCTACGAGTGCGAAGCGCATATCAATGAGTTTGGCCACTCTGATGAGCCGGTCTGCTGGGAGCTGATCGGCTATGCCAGCGGTTTCGCCAGCTACTACATGAGCCGTAAAGTAATCTTCCAGGAGACTCAGTGCAGTGCAGCGGGCCACGACCACTGCAAAATTACGGGCAAACTGGCCGAAGACTGGGACGACCAGAAAGTACTGGAACGCTACCTGATGCCAGACCCGATCATTGAAGAGCTGTTCGCCCTGCGCCAGCAGGTGTCCAAACTGGAAGAGAGCGTGCGTGACCAGGACGATCTGCTGATTAACTCGGTGGGTCGCTCCGGCGCTTTCAAAAACGTCTGCCAGCTAATCCGCAAAGCCTGCACCAGCAAAGTCACCGTGCTGCTGCAGGGGGAAACCGGGGTTGGTAAGGAGGTGGTTGCCCGTGGCCTGCATGTGGCCAGCGACCGCAAAGATAACCCCTTTATCGCGGTGAACTGCGCCTGCATTCCACCGGATCTGATTGAGGCGGAGCTATTCGGCGTGGTGAAAGGTGCCTATACCGGTGCCACTCAGGACCGGCTTGGCAAATTTGAGCGCGTTAATACGGGCACTATTT
>JAIBDV010000242.1 GCA_024686055.1 Neptuniibacter sp. | reverse complement strand
TGCGCTGCGACTGGTGCCAGGGGTGTTTATCCCGGAAAACAGCGGTAACTCCGAAAGTCAGATGCGCATTGGCGTACGCGGCATGACACCACGCTTCTCCGCCCATACCAATGTACTGCTTGACGGCATCCCCCTGGCTGTCGCCCCTTATGGCATGCCGCACCTGTCCATCGCGCCGGCGTTGCTGGGTAATCTGGACAGTATCGATGTGGTACGAAATGGCGGCTCAGTCCGCTATGGGCCACAGAATGTGGGTGGCATCATCAACCTGAACACCAAAGCGATCCCCGACGAGCTGACCGTCAGCACCCGCTTAAAAGGTGCCTGGTGGTCTGATAGTGGCGCGGGCGGGGTCGGCCAAAAAAATGCAGACCTGTTTGTCGGTAACACTAACGGCGACCTCGGCTGGGCACTGATGTACTCCACCCAGCAGGGTGACAGCTACCGTGAACACAGCGACAGCGACATTGATGATCTGATGTTCAAATACAGCTACGCGGTGAGCGAAACCGGTAAACTGAGCGGCCGCCTGCACTACTATGATGCCGACAACGAAATGCCCGGTGGCCTGACCCAGGCCGAATTTGACGCAGACCCCTTCCAGAGCGCTCGCCCACTGGACCGCTTCAAGGGCTACCGCAAAGAAGCTGTGTTGCGCTATGAAGATAAACTGTCCACCAGCCAGTGGTTTGATATCACGGCCTACTACACCGACAGCATGCGCGAGTTTACCTACCTGAACCTGCGTAACGTTATCAACCCGTCCAAAGGCACTACCTATTACCGTAAGCCCCGTTATTACGACACCTCAGCGGTTGAAGCACGTTATGGCCAGGCACTGGAACTGGGCGGTCTGACCCACGAGTTTTCACTCGGTTACCGCTACCTGGAAGAAAATGCCCGCGAAGAGCAGAACACAATTGCTATCGACGATACTCTGACGGTCATCGGTGCCGAAACAGCGCTGGCCAGCAAAACGGTCACCGGTGACACCCAGGCGCATGCCCTGTATCTGGATGACCGCATCGTCTGGAATAACTTTGAAATCACCCCGGGTGTACGTTACGAGAACATCGACCTGGGTGTCGACAAGCCCAATGTCGCCGGTTACGACGCTCGCAGCAATGACAACAGTGAATGGCTGCCATCCCTGAACGTGCTGTACCACGTCAACGACAGCCTCAACCTGTTCGCCAACTACAACAGCTCGTTTGGCAGTGTGACGTTTAACGCCCTGAGCAAGAACGAAAACCTCACCCCGGAAAAAGCCCAGGTGGCAGAAATCGGCCTGAACCTGCTGCAGGACGACTGGCACGCCGAAGTTACCCTGTTCAACATTGACTTCGAAGACCGCCTGTTCAGCTCCTACGATCAGGACACCGGCAAGACATTGTTCTTCAATGCCGCCGAAAGTCGCCATCGCGGTATCGAGCTGGCTGCCCAGTGGCAACTCGACAACCTGTACCCAGGCCTGTCAGCCAACGCCAGTTACACCTGGCTGGATGCTGAATTCACTGAAGGCGTAGACAGCAAAAATAACTCTCTGGCAGGTAAAGAAATGCCGTTTGCCCCTGAGCATGTAGCAACCCTGGGCCTGAGCTGGGATACCCAGCCATGGCTGTTCAACGCCAGCGTCTACGCCCAGAGCGGGCAGTTCGCCGATGTGCTGAATAAAACCAGCGCCGATCTGGCCGACTGGGAAAACGAGCTGGGCTACAAAGGCAGCATCCCGGGTTACGGCTTCGTCAACGTCCGTGGCCAGTACAGCATCAGCCCGGATGGCTGGGTGGCTCTGGGGGTGAAGAACCTGTTTGATAAACGCTACTTCACCCGTGACGACACCCAGCTGGCCGGGCTGTTTGTCGGCAACCCACGCCAGGTGTACCTGGAAACCGCCTTTACCTTCTAACACACACCACAACAGCGAGCACTCGCTCGCTGTTGTCTGCAGGCCACCAACCCAGAGTCACCACACCACCGATTCAGTCTGACGACCACTGAAGGCTCGCGGCTGGCTGCACTATCTATAAATCACGACCAACCACTATTTAAGGAATCTTCCACTGATGACCTACTCCGTTCCTGTGACCGTCAGAGCCGAGCAGTATGCACTCCACAGTTTGCTCAATTGCTATCTGCGCGAACACGCCTGCATCCATCAGCAGATCGGCTTTAGCGATCAGCCTGATCAGCAACACTGGCCACTGGAACTCCACCGCAGCTGGCGTCAGCACGGTGGCCACCTGTTGCGGATAGACCTGCCCCAACAGGCGCGCAGCCTCAGTTTGCTGGTCGACAGCAACGACTTCAGCGCCAACCTGCGCTACCTGACCCAATGCTATGGCGGCGAGCCTCTACAGGCATTACCGTTTGCGACCGTCACCCGACAGCTGGTGCAAGAGCTGTGTCTCCACTTTGATCAACCGCTGAATGAAGAACTGCTGGGCCAGATCGATAACAGCCGCGACTTTATCGGGCTGTTACTTCAGCAGGCTCCCTATTGCCAGACTGCCCAAACCGATGCCGTGGACGCCTACATCAGCAGTGAACAGCAGATGAGTCTGGGCCATGCCTTCCATCCCGCGCCGAAGGCTCGGGTCGGCTTTGATCCACAGCAGCTACAGCACTATTCACCCGAGTTTGGCAGCGCATTCCAGCTGCATTATTTTGCCGTTGCCCCGGCCCTGTTTCAGCAGGCTGATAACGGCCAGATCAGTGCTGCCCAGATGATCAACCAGGACCTGCCCCAGGCCCTGGATATTCCACCAGGCTTCCAGCCGATCCCTTGCCATCCATGGCAGGCCGGTTATATCCGCTCACTGGCACCGGTGCAGCAACTGCTGGCCGACGGCCAGCTGCTGGACCTTGGTCCGCAGGGCAAACCGTTTTACGCCACCTCATCCGTGCGCACCCTGTACAGCCCGGACAGCCAGCACTTCTACAAGGGCTCCCTGCATATCCGGCTGACCAACTGCCTGCGTAAAAACGCCATCTATGAACTGGAAACAGCGCTCTATCTGTCCCAGCTACTGGAGCAGCAACAGCTTTCACAGGTTTTCCCTGATCTGCAACTGCTACTGGAGCCCGGCTGGAGCACCGTCAACCCGCAACTGGCCGACAGCGAGCAGAACATCCTGGTGCAGGAAGCATTCGCGATGATCTTCCGGTCGAACTTCACTGCTGACGACCTCTCCAGCTACGCCCCGGCCGTCGCTGGCAGCCTGTTCTCAGAAAACCCCTTCGGCCCCAACCGTGCCCGCACCCTGATTGGTCAATATGCCCGTCGCCATGACCTCGCCTTTAACGGTGCGGCACTGCAGTGGTTCCAGCACTACGCCGAACGCCTGTGTCAGCCGGTACTCTATGCCTACTTCGAACGCGGGCTGATCTTCGAACCTCATCTACAGAACGTACTGCTGGGTATGCAGGACGACGCCCCTGGCAAGGTCATCCTGCGCGATATGGAAGGCACCAAACTGGTACGCGAAGCCTGGCCGCTGGACACCAACACCACACTGTCAGCCCAGGGCCAGAAAGCGATGCGCTACAGCCGGGAAAAAGGCTGGCAGCGGGTGGCCTACTGCCTGTTTATCAACAACCTGTTCCAGGCCATCTTCTACATCGCTGGCGGCGATCCGATTCTGAAGCATCAGCTGCGGGCCGTGCTGGGTGAAGTGCTGCAGGATTACCTGCAACAGTTCCCATCCAGCCATGCTGACGAGGTCCTGTCTGAAGTGCTGGCCGGTACGCCATTGCCCAACAAAACCAACCTGCTGATCCGGGTACAAAAGCAGGCCGACAAAGAAGCCGGCTATGTCCCGCTGCATAATCCGATTGTGGCCCCATTGTGTGAGACAGCGGAGGCCAGCAACGCATGAACAGCCCGGCTCCTGCCTTGACTCATCTGCCATTACAACACTGGCTGCAACAGGCCGAACAGCAGCAGGCCCTCGAACAGGTGCAACTCAGTCCCCAGGCCATCCTGGCACAGGCTGATCAGGGAGCTGCCAGCTGTCGGCTCAAACTGCTCAATGCCATGCTGCGCGAAGGGCTGGCACAGCGTCAGCAGGACCAGCTGTTACTGGCTGGCCAGCAGTTTCAGTTACAGGGTATCAACACCGATACTCAGGGCCAGTTACGCCACTGTGCCGCCATTGTTGACCACCAGCAGCAAACCGTCTCACTGACCCGGTTATTCAGCCTGCTGATTGACCACAGCAGTCCACAACGTATTGCCCAGTTAAGCGAAGCCCTGCAACAGAGCCTGTTTAACAGCACTCTGGCGCTGGCATGGCGGGCCCGCTGGGGTCAGCAACTGCAGCAACAGGGCCAGCCGGGCGCAAGCTTCTGGCACTGGCTCACCACCGTGCCACTGCACCAGCATTACAGCCTGCTGGAGCAGTGGGCGGCAACCGGCCACCCCAGCCATCCGATTGACCGCAGTAAACCCCAGCTGTCAGTGGCCGAGATTTTACAGTACTCACCTGACTTCGAAGGAGGGGCTGCCCTGCAGCTGGCGGCACTGGCCCGCAACGCACTGCAACAGGAATCCGACCGGGGCCTGGATGCGCTTGAGTACTGGCAACAGAATTTCCCGACATTGACGACACAATGGCAGGCTGCCCTGACACAAGAAGGACTGGACCCAGCCAGCTATCTGCCGATTCCTCTGCACCCCTGGCAACGGGACAACATCCTGCCACAACGCTTTGCGGCTCAGTTGCAGAGCCGCCAGCTGGTGATCCTGCCCGGACTGGAAATCCCCAGCAAGGCCAGCCTGTCGTTTCGCACCATGCTGCCAGAGCAACCCGGCACACCGTATCTGAAAGTCCCGGTGGCTATTCATATGACCAGCGCCGTCCGCCTGCTGTCGACCCGTTCGGCACATATGGGCCCACGGATGAGCCGGTTGCTGGCCCAGCTGCTCACACGCTTTCCGGCACTGCAGTCTCATTTCGGTTTTATGGCCGAAACCCTCGGCGTTCATTACCACAATATTGAGCAGCCCGATGATCAGCTGGCCGCCAACCTGTCCTACCTGTGCCGGGAGAACCTGGCCTGCCAGGTCGCCAACGACGAAGTTGCCATTCCCGGTGCGGCATTACTGAGCGAGACACCGGCGGGTAACCCGCTGTGGGTTGAGTTACTGCAGCAACAGGGCCAGGACAGCCCGGCCGGTGCCCAGCAGTTAGTGGCCCGGTTTGCCCACATTTGCTGCCAGGGGCCGCTGCAACT
>JAIBDV010000135.1 GCA_024686055.1 Neptuniibacter sp. | reverse complement strand
TCCCCATCGTGACGTATCCAGTCCTGGTAGCTATCGAAGCTACGTGCTCGCACCGTTGTGCGATAAGGAATCATTTTTTTATGGCTTAATTCTGTGGCCAGTAATTCATGCTCGTACGTCGGGGTAGGGTGTGGCTTGCCTTCGCCTGCCCGGGTGATATCTCGTCGCCCTCCTGCACCAGGGCCGCTTTTCGGTGTACTGAATAATTGTGGAATATCGATTCCCAGCCCAGCGACCAGTTTGCTAACTGCACTGAAGGTGGGAGATATCTGCTCGTTTTCAATTTTCGACAGTGTTGAGCGTGCAAGGCCGGTGCGTTTGCTGGCCTCTTCAAGCGTCAGCTTCTGGCTGAGTCGAATTTCACGCACCCGCTGGCCAAGCTTGAGGGGCTCGACAGTGGCATCTGTCTGGCTTTCAATCCGCAGTTTTTCTTTTTGTTCCTTGAGGAAATGAGGCTCGTCCGACATCCGGTGCTCCGTATCGACGTGTGCAATTGAGGCAGGCCTGTACTCAGGGCTAAGGGTTTGATGTTACACAATATGCTCCAGCCTTGCAGGGATAGTCACCTGATAAAGCAGGAGTAGGGGGGTGAGAATAATTCTTTACTGCTTTGGTCCTGTTTTTTGTCTGTGGCATGGCTATCAGTTAAAAAGTGGCAATACTGAATGTGATTAGCTTCAGGGTGAGTGCCCGTTCTGGGTGTGCTATCGCTTTGCAAAGGACAGTTGGAGACAGGGATGGATCTTCTGGTTAAAGAGCTGGATCAGTTACGATTGTGCTGTGGTGATTTACTGCCTTCATTTAAAGAAAATACAGGGTCGTTCTCTGTATTTGAGCTGGCAGGGTTTTTTCGCTGGCTCAATGGGCAGGGGGATTTTGACCGTGTGCTGGACGGCGTGGGCTGGTTGCTGATGGATGCACGTTCGGATCCTTTGCGGGGGCAAATTGATGCCGTGCTGGATGTGATCCTTGGCGGTAGTGATGAAAGTCAGGCTTGGCGTCTGGCATGCCTGTTTGCAACGGGAAACCGTAATCAGTATCGGTGGTGCTGGAGCCAGTTACTGGATGTGGAGCGTGCCCGGTTCTGTCTTCAGCAGGCGGTGGGGCACCCTGAAGCGGAGGCTTATCTGCATTTCCTCCGTAAGCGCCGAGTGCCAGAGCAGCTTGATCCTTCTGATTACCTTTGCCTGCCGCTGGTGCTTGAAGCGATTACGATGGTAATGCCTTATCGGCCGCAGCGAATGTTACGTATGCTGGAGCGATTGGTGCGCTGTGGGAGTCAGGCTGCCTGGGAATTATTGCAACAATACTCTATACAGCATAACCAGACCCCAGTACTTGAACGCTGGTTAGAGGCGATGCGATGTGAGCCGTTTCCATTTATGGTGGAAGAGCAGCGGGTGGCTAATCGAACACAGCTTTTACGTTGGTCTTTATTGCGAACACCTGAGCAAATTGCGGATATTTATAGCAAGCTGGATCGTCGACAATGGTTTGCGTTGCTACAGTTGCTGAATCCTCATACCCGGAACGCAGTGGCTGAATTAACCTGGCGTTACTTCGGGGCTCAGTTACGTCTTTGAGCGAGGTAACCACTATCTAAGGCAGGCCTCTTTTATTGCTTAGTGCTGTGTTATTAATAATTATTACTGTTTTGTATTAAGCCTGACTGTATGCTGCCGTTTATATTAAGCATTCCTTAATTTGGCAGGTATGGCTTTTGTGCTGCCGGTTTGGGCGATATTAACGTGATCGACCCTGATGTCAGGAGCGGGCAAGGGCTTGCTGTTGGCGTGACTGAGCGGTGCAGGGTTTTGGAGTTGGCTAAATGTTTTTTTCACGGAAGTTGCAGCATCAGCTGGATGTTGCGAATCAGGAGTTTGAGGGTCTACGCAGAGAGAAAGACCAGCTGCACAGTGATAATAAGAGCCTCCGGCTTGAGGTGGATAAGTTGCGAGCTGAGCTGGCAGAGCAGTCTGGATCACAAGGCGATGATGTCTGCAATGCCTGGGTCAAAGGTGGCGATCTGATTGGAGAGGTTCGAAATACGCTCTCCGAATCGGCTAAAAACCTGAGTGTTGAACGTGATGCGCTGGATGATTCTGTCTCTATCTTCAATGAGAGTCGTGATGCCGTGCGTAATATTCTGGAGCGGGTTAAAGAGATTCAGACGCGCTCCCAGGCTGGCAATGAGAATGTGCAAGGTTTGTTGGTCGTTTCTGTACAGATTGAAAAATTTGTTGGTGTGATCCGTGATATTTCTGATCAGACTAACTTGTTGGCACTTAACGCAGCCATTGAGGCCGCACGCGCGGGTGAGAGTGGGCGTGGTTTTGCCGTTGTTGCTGACGAAGTGAGAAATCTGGCACGCAAGGCTAGTGAGGCCAGTGATGAGATTGGTAATCTGGTCGGGGAGATCTCTCGCCAGACCCAGGTAGCATCCCAGGATATTGGTCAGGTACAGATATTGTCCAGTGATGTGGTCGCTTCAGCTGAGCAGATTCGGGCCGGTGTTGATGAGGTGGTTGACCTGTCCAGCCGGATGCATACGGTGATAGATAATAGTGCTGAAGATGCTTTTATCGAGACGGTGAAGCTGGATCATATTATGTGGAAGGGGCAGATTTACAGTGCCATCATCAATGGCAAACTGGACTCAGTGGCGGGTATGGCTGATCACTCCAGTTGCCGATTAGGCGGCTGGTTCTATAAGGGGCGGGGGCGTGAGTTGTACGGTGATTCCCATAGCTTTAGTGCGATGGAAGAGCCGCATCGTCAAGTGCATAGTTGTGGCTTTGAAGCGGTCGATGCAGCCCGTCGTGGTGACCACCGCGAGATGGTACGCAATCTACAGGAGATGGAAAGCTCCAGTATGCAGGTCGCTAAACTCCTGGATCGCCTGAATGATGAGCGCCGCCGCTGAGCCACCGGTAGTGTTGAGATGAGCGCCCCGTAAGTGGGGCGTTTTGCTGTCAGTCGGGGGTAGAGTTACTGTACGCTTTCGTTATCGGAAAAGCGGCCTGCGAACAGGGGAGAGCTGAGGTAGCGTTCACCTGAGTCGGGTAACATGACGACGATGTTCTTCCCTGCGTTTTCAGGCTTTTCCGCCAGACGCAGTGCGGCATAGACGGCGGCACCACAGGATACTCCAGCCAGAATACCTTCCTCGGTCATCAGTCGATGGGCTGTGTCCATGGCGTCTTCGTTACTGACCAGTTCAACCTGATCGACCATTGACAGGTCGAGATTCTTTGGCACAAACCCGGCACCGATCCCCTGGATTTTATGTGGAGCCGGGGTGGGTGCGGTACCTGCCATGGTCTGACTGATAACCGGGGAGTCGACCGGCTCAACGGCAACGGTGGTGATCGCTTTTCCTTCGGTCTGTTTGATATAGCGAGAGATGCCGCTGATCGTGCCGCCGGTGCCCACGCCAGCGACCAGAATATCAATCTGGCCATCGGTATCGCGCCAGATTTCCGGACCGGTGGTCTTTTCGTGAATAGCCGGGTTGGCCGGGTTTTCAAATTGCTGAAGCATCAGGTACTGAGAGGGGTTGCTCTCGGCCAGCTCTGTGGCTTTATCAATCGCGCCTTTCATGCCTTTGGCCGGTTCGGTCAGAATGATCTCGGCACCCAGTGCTTTCATTAGTTTGCGGCGTTCGAGACTCATGGACGCAGGCATGGTTAGCACCAGCTTGTAGCCGCGAGAAGCAGCGACAAATGCCAGAGCGATGCCGGTGTTGCCGCTGGTGGGTTCGATCAGGGTCATGCCGGGCTTAAGTTTACCATCCTGCTCTGCGCTCCAGATCATGCTGGCACCGATGCGACACTTGATGGAGCCTGCCGGATTGCGAGATTCGATCTTGCCCAGCAGATTTGCCTCAGGAGCCAGTCGCTTCAGGCGAACCAGTGGAGTGCGGCCAATCGTCTGTGAGTTGTCTTCGTATATATTCATCAACATGCTCTGCGTCTGTAATCCCTTTCCCTTATAAGAAAAAGAAATAATTGTAGGTTCTGCTTATGCTTTCAGAGTGCTATTTTTATCCCACTTTCGTAGTGAGTAGCAAGCCTGAACTGATAAATAATGTTCATTATTCTGCTCGAGGATGATGTATTAGAATGCGCTTATTTATACTGTATCAGGCAGTAGATGATGAGGAGTTTTGCATGCGATACCTTATGCGACTGATGGCACCACTGGTTTTCTTTATAGCCTATGGTCTGTTTCGGGCTGAGCTGGGTAAAAAGTCATTGAAAAAGCATGGCTTTGTGATGAGGGTGTTCCGGTTTGCGGCGGATAATAACAGCCAGCGTGCACTGTCAGTTTATGGCCACCTGCTGCATTTTCGCGGTGAGGGTGTGCAGAATCGAATTCAGGGGGCCATCTATCTGGAGCGGGCAGCAACCGCCGGTGATGCCAAGGCTCAATACCAGATGGGGCGTGTCTACGAGTCCGGGTTTGAGCATCATTTTCAGCCGGATGCAGATAAGGCGCTGGCGTTTTACCGACAGGCCGGTCAGCAGCGTCACCCACTGGCTGTGCGTCGTATGTTTGATGTTTATGATCAGGGCCAGCTAGGGCAGCTGGCGGATACGGTTCAGGCGCAGAGCTGGCAGCAGTTACTGCCTTGAACAGGCGCTCTGATTTTGTTGGCTCAGTATACAGTGGGTGGCAGGTGATGCTGCCAGCGGTGATACTGGTCCAGGAAGTGTCCTAGCAGGCTGTCGATGGCGTTACTGGCGTCGGGCTGACCACTGAGTGTCAGTAGCTGAGCGGCTATCTCAGCGGTGCACAGGTGGTCTGCGTCCGGGTTGCGGCGCAATTGATAGCGGGTAGGGCGATCCGGGTCGAATGCCAGGATTGGCACGTTATCCAGCCAGCGGCTCTGGCGCACCATCTTTCGAACTTCCTTCCATGTGCCATCCGGCAGAATGAACAGTGCTTTCTTACCGCTCAGAGGTGGCTGCCATGGCAGGCTGCGGGCCGCCAGTTCGGGGCGATCAGCGGGAAAGATTAACCAGGGTTGCCACTGCGGATCGTTGATCATGTCGATGAGTTGAGCCGGTGGCTCGGTACGTTGCCAGATCCATGTCTGGCTTTGTGGCAGGGTCTGTTCGATGACCGGTGCGGTATTGGTCAGGCGTAAAGGCTCATTGGGATGCAGTAGCAGAGCCAGCTGGGCGTTGCTGAGACAAGGCTGCACATGGCGACAGATACAGTAATCCGTCGCCAGGGTGCAGTGGGAACAGTGGGCACTCATTTATTGAACTGTTGTACCTGAAAGGTGACTTCGGTTTCGCTGCTGGCGGGCAGCGTTAGTTGCCATACCGCAGCGTTGCCATTGGTTTCGTAAGGGTGGCTGTTGTTGCTGATCTGCCAGCGTTTCTGGAAGCGGGTGCTCAGTTTGAGCTGGGCAGGTCGTTTGGCACTGTTTTTCAGCACCAGCCGCAAGTCGCTTTTTACCCCGTCAAAGGTTTTTTCGAACCGGGTCTGTTGCTGGTCAACGGTGACATCAAAGGCGGTACCCAGCTGAACATAAACATCGTTATTACGGGCCTGGTTACCGATCCGGCTGCCACCAATAAATTGTGACTGGTTGCTCTTATCCGGGCTGAAAACTCGAATGGTGCCTGCAGGCATCGGCTCGCCAAGGCCGTTTTCGCCGCTGTTGGCAAACTTCAGCTGCAAGCTGGGATTGATCTGCTTGCGCTCGGGCTGAGGTTGCGCATAAACCGGCAGATTGAGCTGATGAATGCGTTCTACGCCAATTTTACTGCTGCTGAACAGGCTGACCTGCTTTTGCTGGTTATTCTGCAGGTCGACCGGCTGAGGCAGGCTGTAGAGGTGGAAATCCTGCAGTTGCTGGCGGCTTGGGGCAGAGGCTGTGCTGGCATCCATTGCCATGGCTGACATCATGACCCGTTCAGCTTTGCGTTGCATGACCGGGCTGTGGGGCTGATTTACCTGGCCCGCCAGCAGGCTGATGCGAGCCTGAGGGAAGCTGCTGCCAGTGTTGTTTTGCAAGGTCGCCATGCCGTTAAGGCTGGCACTGTCACCCGCTTTGTTGAGTTCAAGTACATAGTTCATCTGCCAGCTCAGCCCGCCGGTCAGATAGCTGATTTCAGCTTTATTGGCCTGATCTGTACCCTGGCTACGGAAACTGATGCTGGGGCTGAGGGTCAGGTTGTCGGGCAGCTCTGGAAAGATAAACCGACGCTGGTTATTAAGTGGCAGGCTTTCGATCTGGCTATTGCGTTCAATCAGTGCCTGGTTGCCATTCAGAGCCATCAGGCGAACCGTACTGACCTGCTCTGTGCCGGTCGCTGGGTTCTGCTCTGCCAACTGCAGAGACTTGCCCAGGTAGTGTTGTAGCAGACGTGTGTAGCTGAGCAGGTCGGTATTATGGTTCTGCTCGATGATCTGGCCTGCATTTTTCAGCTGCAGGGTTTCCGGTTGGAGCTGGGCGCTGACATCTTCAATCAGTACGGACTGGCTCGCTTTGAGGATGGGCAGTTGCCGTGTTTCACGCACCAGTCCCAGATTCTGGTTATACAAAGTCAATGACAGCTGGTCGCGTTGTTGGGCGCTGACTTTCAGGCTGTTATCCGGTGCGGCGTTAGTGGTCATAGGGAGCAGGGCGCCCAGTACTGCTACGGGTAAAATGTACGAAGATGTTTTCATTGATTCAGTATCCTTGGATTAATATCCAGCGCGACTCTGAAGCCCCAACTGTTACGCTTGCCGTTAGCCGGGTTGCGATAGCGGCTTGAAGGGCGCATCAGTCGTGCTATGTCGAACCAGGAGCCGCCACGCATGGTGTGCTCTTTACAGCCGTGAATCGCATGTGCACGGCCATCGGTCGGAGCTTTGGTATAGTTATCCATGTAGCAATCGGCGACCCACTCGTCGACATTGCCCGCCATATCGTACAGGCCCCACGGATTTGGCTTCAGTGAGCCAACAGGAGCAGCCTGTTTCCCACCCCAGTGGCTGCCGCATTCGTCGCAGTTAGCGAAGCCCTGGAGCATTTTGTCACCCCAGCTATAACGGCTTTGTGTGCCTGCCCGGGCGGCGTACTCCCATTCGCTTTCGGTCGGCAGCCGATAAGGCTCGCCGGTGGTCTGGGCCAGCCACTGGCTGTAATCCCAGGCGTCCTGCCATGTAACATTCATGACCGGCTGGCGGCCTCGGCCCCAGCCTTCGTCATCAGGTAGTGGCCGGCTTGTGGCTTTGGCAAACTGATCGTACTCACTGAAGGTTACTTCATACCGCGACAGACCAAACCCACGCTGAATATCGACCCGATGCGCTGGTTTTTCATTGTCATCGGCAAAGCTGCTGTTGTCACCACGGCTGAACTGTCCGGCGGGAATAACGACCATTTCTGGCCCATAAGTATTGCTGTCGATCATATCCCTGAACAGTGTCTGGCTGGGTCGTTCTTTGTGGCTCAGGTCGGTGCTCTGTGGGTTCTGGCGAACCGCCTCGGCCTGTTCGGTGGTTAAGGGGAGTGCTGGAGCGTCGCCAGAGGTGGC
>JAIBDV010000308.1 GCA_024686055.1 Neptuniibacter sp. | reverse complement strand
CCCTAAAGGTATTGTTGTTCAGTTTCACGGAAATCGGGATAATCTTACCGCATCTATGGGTAAGCTAGAATGGCTTCTTTCTGAGGGTTATGACCTTTTTTTGTTTGACTATTCTGGTTATGGTCAGAGTGATGGTCGGCCCGACCCTATAACGACACGGCTTGATTCAGAAGCCGTTATGAGGCATATAGCTGCTATAAACCAGGAAGATAAAAATTATAAAAAAATACTCTGGGGTACGTCTCTTGGCGGAGCTATTCTGGTAGATAGTTTTTCCGGGGTTAGTAATCAGAAATCGTTTGATTTAGTGGTCATTGATTCAGCATTCGATAGTTATGTTCGGCAGGCAGGCTACATTGCCCGTCAGTCCTTGCTTGGCTTGCTGGCCAGCCCAGCTATTAGTCTTTTTGTTTCAGACGAATTCGCGCCGGTGAAACGGGCTGAGTCGATTAATGGTTCTGAATTTCTATTCATACACTGTCAGCCGGATACCGTGGTTTCTCATGATGCTGGCTATCGGTTATACCAGAGCGTCAAGGTAGCCAGGTATTTCTGGTCAATGCGCGATTGTCAGCATGCGCGGCCTTTTGATAAAAGGTTTATGGCGCAGAGGGAATTGTTGCTTAAGGCTTTAAATTCCAGGAGTGCCGTAGAGTATATTAGCGTTTATTTCAAGCGTAACTCGGCATTGTATGGCTTGAAAGGCTCTTGATTTTTAATGGATTTCTGTAAGTGATATGTTTTTGTCTATTATGAGTTTTTCCAGATAAATTTCCGCTATATCAACCTGCTTTACCTGTATCTCTGTGATAGTTTGTTGCTGTGATAAGACGCACGATATCTGCATGTCTGATGCTGTGCCTTCGTATAGCTGGCGGGGTGTGTTTTTTATATCTGAATAGCACAGGTCTTTGAGTGTTGTTTTAGCCTGGTGTTCAGCATCCAGTGATTTGAAGCAGGCTTCCTTTGCGCACCATAATCGATAAAAAAGCCTGACAGAGTCATTGGTGTTGTTTTGTAGCCATTGTTGTTCTGCCTGGCTGCAGGTGTAGTCAGCCAGGCTGGTGATATTTCGCTTCGCCGTAATCTGCTCTATATCAATACCGACAGGGCCGGGAGCGAGTGCTACGGCGGCCCACCCGCTGCTGTGGCTCAGGCTGTAACGCCATCCGTCCGGCAGATGGTCAATTTCAGGTAGCGTTTGCTCTCGTTCGCGTGGCTGCCACTGGTCCAGAGGGCGATTGAAGGTCTGGCTGAGGGCGATGCGAAGCAGTGCGCGGCTGAGTAAATATTCATGCTGGCGGCTGGCGCGGCTGAAATGTGTAAAGCGGGACAGCTCTGAGCTGGATAGCAGAGCGACAATCTGGGCTGCTGGCAGTCTGGTCGCTGAAGTCTGGCTGAGCCAGACCTGCAGCGAGCGCAGTGGGGTTCTATTTGACACGAACGATGTCGCCGGTCAAGGCGACGCCTGCCATGATGGCGCCAGCGTGGCACTCATACTGGCTGTTACTGCTGAACGTGTTCTGTTTATAGTTGCTGGCTACGTTGATAACAGCATTGCCGCCTTCACTACGAGCCCGCTCCTGCAGTGTCAGTAAGGCTGACAGGAATACCCAGCGGCAGGCCTCTTCATCGCTTTTGGCGAAGGCGTTGGTTTTTTTGTTGGTGGCAAAGTTGCCAATTGTCTTGATGGCGCGAGGGTGCTTCTGGTTGCCAAAGTAAAATTTTATTTCTGGATCAAGTTTATTTTTAAACTCTGCAGACGCCATGGCTTGCTGTATGGGCAGCATGTGTTTGCTGTCGCGGGCCTGTGCAGCAGGGGCCAGGAGTATGAAACTGAGAAAAAATCCTAGTAATGCTTTCATGAAGTAATAATTCCTTCGTTGTAATGCGTTCATCCTGGCGGCGATTTTATATCAATGGTTTTATTGCAGGCAACATAACCTTTCTTTCCATTAGAAGTCTGCTCGGGTAAAATCTCAGCGCCTGTTATAACGCATTAAATTGGTTCAACTTTAGTCCTGCATTTTTGATATCGTTGCTACTGCGAAAGTAGTGCCGCCGTATATGTATGGATAGTCAGTACTGGCAGGGAATATCAGAGATGTTGTGTTTTCAAGTAGAATCCTGGGCCGCTATTGCACCAGGCCTCTCCAGCCGTGATGACTGGCAACATTGGTTCCAGTCACCCTGTACGCTGGACAAAGTGATCGAGAAGATCGCATTGCCACAGATACCGCCGATGCAGCGCCGTCGGTTTACGGCGCTAGGCAAGTGCGTGATGGGGGCGGTACTGCCGCTACTGGAAACTGATCAGGCGATGCCGGCCGTGTTTGCGTCCCGCCATGGGGACACCCGTCAGACACTCTCGTTATTACAGGAACTGGGTCAGGGTGAGCCGCTTTCTCCTGCTGCGTTCAGCCTGTCGGTTCATAATGCTGTCAGTGGCCTGTATTCAATTGTGCGTAAAGATATCAGTGCGGTCACGGCAATTGCTGCAGCTCAAGGGCTACTGGTTAACACTCTGTTCGAGGCAGTCAGCCAGCTGGCTGAGCACGAGCAGGTGCTCTGTGTACTCTATGACGCTCCGCTACCTGAACTTTATGAACGTTATGTTGCGTGTGATGCGTTCCCTTATGCGGTTGCGTTTATTCTCAGCCGGAACACGGGCGACCCTTATCAGCTAACCGCCGTCTCTTCTGGTGCTAAAGCCTCCGCTGAATTGCCTCAGGCACTGGGCTTTGTTCGCACAGTATTGGGGCTGGACGATGCTTGTTACCTTGAGGCGAATCAGCAATGCTGGCGGTTTAACCGGAGGACGCGGTGATGGGAAATAGACTTAACCACCTCTGGCGCTGGTGTGGGACTGCATTCAGTTTTGCGGTATTCGGGCTGGGTGGGTTATTACTGCCGCTGCTGGCATTACCGTTGTTGTGTCTGGTGTCTGTGCGCAATCATCGGCGTGAACGGCGGGCCCAGCAGGTGATTCACTATGCCTTTAAAAGCTATATCTGGATGATGAAAAGCCTGGGGGTGCTGACCTATGAAGTCTCCGGGCTGGAAAAACTGGCCGATGCCCGGCTGGTCGTGGCTAATCACCCGTCATTGATTGATGTGATTTTTCTGGTGTCGATGATTCCGAATGCCAACTGTGTGGTGAAGGGAAAATTACTACGCAACCCTTTCATGCGCGGTCCGATTCGTGTTGCTGGTTACGTTGCCAATGAAGAGGCGGAGGCGGTGATCAATGCGGCCAATGAAGCCGTGGAGAAGGGCCACGCGCTGATTATTTTCCCTGAAGGTACGCGCACCACGCCGGACAAGCCGGTGCTGATGAAGCGTGGGGTCGCGAACGTTGCCGTACGCTGCGGCCTGGATATTACCCCGGTAGTCATTGAGTGTAATCCGACCACGCTGACTAAACAGGACCGCTGGTATCAGGTACCTGCGCGCCAGGTGCACTTTCGGCTTGAAATTCGGGACCCTATTGATGTCAGCCCGTATATGAACGAGGTTGCGCCATCAAAAGGGGCGCGTATGCTGACTCGCCATTTAAATAATTATTTTAATACGGAGCTTTCGTTGCATGAGCAGCCTGCACCTTGAATTGAAACAGATGATTATCGACTCACTGGACCTGGAAGATATCGAGGTTGCCGAGATTATTGATGATGCCCCGCTATTTATTGATGGGCTGGGGCTGGACTCCATTGATGCGCTGGAAATAGGGCTGGCGTTGCAGAAACGCTATGGCATCAAACTGGATGCTGACTCGACTGAAACGCGCCAGCATTTCGCCAGTATTAACGCGCTGGTGCAACTGGTTGACGCTCGTCGTACCCAATAAGAGGCCACTATGAAAACGGAACAGGAAACCTATCAGCAGGTTGCTGAAATTCTGGAGCAGCTGTTTGAAATTGACGCTGATCAGATCACCCCGGCGGCCCATCTGTATCAGGATCTGGATATCGACAGTATTGATGCGGTAGATCTGGTGATTGAACTGAAAAAGATGACCGGTAAAAAGATTAGCCCGGAAGACTTTAAAGCTGTGCGCACTGTGCAGGATGTTGTCACTGAAGTGCATAAGCTGCTGAACGACGCCTGATGCGCTGGCTTGCACGGGCGGGCCTGCTGGCACTAAGCCTGAGCTATCCCTTTATTATTTATTGGGGGCTACAGCGCTTTGATGCAGTGATGCTGCTGCCGATCATGTTGCTGCTACTGGCGTTGCGCTGGCTGACCGGCGCTGATAAAGCCCAGCGCTGGGCATTGCTGGGCGCGCTGATCTCTTTGCTGCTGATTGTCTTTACGCTGGGTGACCGGGTGGGGCTGAAATTCTATCCGGTCGTGATGAACGCCAGCTTTCTGGTGCTGT
>JAIBDV010000005.1 GCA_024686055.1 Neptuniibacter sp. | reverse complement strand
GCATGGAAGCCCGTATCCGCACCGTCGCACCGATCTCAAGCAACTGCGAAGCCACTGAGCCCAGCATTCCGGCGTCGGGTGCGCTGTACTGCACAGAAGCCGACCTGGCCAGCTGTGCCGGGCTGGCGCTGGGTAGCCCAACCCGCTTTGGCAATATGGCCGCACCGATGAAGTTTTTTATCGATGGCACCAGCGCCCTGTGGCTCTCGGGTGGGCTGATCAACAAGCCCGCCTGTGTATTCAGTTCCAGCGCCAGCCTGCATGGCGGCCAGGAAACCACTCTGCTGACGATGATGCTGCCCCTGCTGCACCACGGCATGGTGCTGGCCGGGCTGCCTTATTCCGAGTCAGCCCTGCTGAAAACCCGCACCGGCGGCACACCCTATGGCGCGACTCACCTGGCCGGACGCGATAATGATCGCGCACTGGATGCGGATGAAACCCAACTCTGCCAGGCACAGGGCAAACGCCTTGGTCACCTGGCCCTTAAACTGATGGACAGCTCCCACTGATGACCCTCGAAACCAAAGTTCGTCTGACCCGCACAGTCTCCCTGCTGAGCTATATCGGCCTGCTGGTCCTGTTCGTGGCCTGGTATCTGGTATTGAACCCAGTACTGGGCGCTAACCCCTGGGTGATTATCGGCGCACAAAGTTCGCTGTTACTGGCGTTTATACCGACCATGATCTCCGGCCGCCCCCGTGGTCATGCCTGGTTGTGTTTCGTTATCCTGCTGTACTTTTCTCACGCCGTACTCGTCGCCGCCAACCCGGCCACACAGCTGATCGGCCTGACCTACAGCATCCTCACCGGCACGCTGTTTGCCTCCGCCATGTATTACACCCGCTGGCGCGCGCGCCTGAACAAGGCACTGGCAGGTCAGTAATGCTGGACATCAACCGCCTGCGGGCGGAGTTCCCCCTGCTCTCACGTCGGGTCAACGGTCAGCGGCTAATCTATCTGGATAACGCCGCCACCGCCCAGAAACCCCGTGCCGTGATTGATGCGGTCAACCGTTACTACCGCCAGCAGAATGCCAATGTTCATCGCGGCTCGCACCAGCTGAGCAACGACGCCACCGGGCTGTTTGAGCAGGCGCGCCAGAGCGTCGCCCGCTTTATCAACGCCCCGGACAGCCGTGAACTGATCTGGACCCGTGGCACCACCGAGGCCATCAACCTGGTGGCGCAGAGCTATGGCCGCACAATGTTGCGGCCTGGCGATGAGATTCTGCTGACAACTCTGGAACACCACGCCAATATCGTGCCCTGGCAACTACTGGCGCAACAGACTGGCGCGGTGATCCGGGTTGCCGGAGTCCATCCCGATGGCGGCCTGGACTGCGACCAGTTTTATGATCTGCTCAATGCCCGCACCAAGCTGGTCGCCCTGACTCACGCCTCCAACGCGCTGGGTACGATCAACCCGGTAAAGGCGCTGACAACAGCCGCCAAAGCTGTCGGCGCGGTGGTACTGATTGACGGAGCCCAAAGCACGCCACACCTGAGTGTAGATGTGCAGGCGATTGGCTGTGATTTCTATGCTTTCTCCGGTCATAAAGTCTTTGGCCCCACCGGCATCGGTGCACTCTGGGGGCGACGGGCGCTGCTAGATGCAATGCCGCCCTGGCAAGCGGGCGGTGAGATGATCGAGCGGGTCAGTTTTTCCGGCACCACCTTTAACCGGCTGCCGTTCAAATTTGAAGCCGGCACACCGAATATCGCCGGTGCGATCGGCCTGGCCGCCGCACTGGAATGGCTGATGGCGCAGGACCGTGCCGCACTGGAAGCTCACGAAGCCAGCCTGCTGCAACACACGCTGAATTGCTGTAGCGCCATTAAGGGCTTCCAGCCGATTGGCACTGCGGCTAATAAAGTCAGCCTGGTGTCGTTTGTGCTGGCAGGCCAGGCGAACCAGGATGTGGGGCTATTGCTGGACCAGCAGGGTATCGCCATTCGCACCGGCCATCACTGTGCCATGCCATTAATGGAGCAGCTGGGGCTGGGCGGCACCCTGCGCGCTTCTTTTGCTTTTTATAATACCCACGACGAAATCGAGCTGTTCGCCCAGGCGCTGGAGCAGATAAGCCGCAGCGAACCCCACCCGGTAGCGGCCAGCATCAGTAGCGAGCAGGACCCCTTCGACGCTCTACCCCATGGCCGTAGCCTGAGCCACGAAAGCGTAAGCGAGTCGCTGCTTGGCCTGCGCGACTGGAACAGCCGTTATCGACAGATTATGCTGCTGGGCCGTGATCTGCCCGCCCTGCCCGAGTCGCTAAAAACAGAACAGCACCGCCTGCATGGCTGTGAAAGCCAGGCCTGGTTACTGCACCGCCAGAACCCCGATGGCAGCCTGGCGTTTATCGCCGACGCCGATGCGCGTATCATCCGCGGCCTGATTGCCATTGTACTGGCAGCCCTGAACCATAAAAGTGCCGAACAGATCCGTCAGTTTGATATCCACGCCTACTTCACCGCGCTGGATCTCGAACGTCATCTGAGCCCCTCACGGGGCAACGGCCTGCGGGCGATTGTTGAGCGTATTCAACAGCTCGCCCAGCAACACTGAATTTAAACCCCAGACCACAAGAAACAGGACCCACCGGCCCATGAGCAACTTTACCGACGTAGCCCTGCTGAACACCGTTTTTGGCAACCTCAAAGGCGAGCTGAATAGCCCGGACTGGCAGAAAGCCGCCAAACAGCTGCAGCTGATCCAGGAAGAAATGGCAGAACTGGTCGAAGGGATTGAAACAAAGGACACCGCCGAAGTACGCGACGCCATCGCCGATGTACTGGTCACCACCTACGGCATGGCGCATATCCTGGGCATTGATGCCGATGCCGATATGGCAACGGTACAGGCCAGCAATATGTCCAAGCTGTGTAAAACCGAAGCAGAGATCGAAACAACGCTGGCGTTTTACCGCGATGAGAAAGGGCTGGATGTTTATGCCGGTGGCGAACTGCCACAGGGCTGGGTTAAATCTGGAAAGGACCAGACCGGTAGCGATAACAAGTTTTATCCGGCCAATAAATTTCTCAAAAACACCAACTGGTTTGAACCAGAACTGAATTAAATTTCCGACCGTACTCAGCAGCACCCAGGCGGTGCTGCACCCTCCCTGCTCTATCTTCATTTCCTACCAGGGTCTTAGTGATACCGGGTAAAACTCTTTGCAATTCATCCTTACGCTCAGTACTGTCTTTGATAAACAACAATAAACAGGACGGCCTGGCCGACCTGTCTGAGTGCATTTAATTTTTGCTCACAGTTTATGGATCGAACATTCGGAGTCGTAGAATGGATAGCTATTCTCAACCAGCCAAAGGCCTCAGCCTGCGCAGTAAAATCGGCCTGCTTTCTGCTTTTTGTATTACCCTGATCAGCGCCGCACTAATCATTTTAAATACCGTCCAGGGTCAACGCTCCGCTGAAAAAGTACAGGCCCGAACCGGTACAATCCTTACGACAGCTGTTGAACAGCAACTGGGCAGTATCGCCAAGGCTGAAGCGCTAAAAATCAACGCGTTTCTTGAGTATGCTCAAGCCAATGCGAACACCCTCGCCCTCACCCAGGAATCCGATATCCAGACCCGAGGCGGCATTATGCTCAGCGGTCAGGAACGGGAAATCACCCTCTCCATTCTCGGCAATATACTGGAACGAAACGCTGATCTGCTCGGCGTTTACGTCGGTTATGAAGCTGACCAGTACGACCAGAGCGATACGCTGTACAAAGGCAAGGCTGATATGGGTAGCGACGGCACAGGCCGATTTCTACCGTATGTCTCTCGGAACAGCGCCGGAAAAGGAGCGCTGGATGTACTGGTCGGTATGGATGATGCCAGCAAGGACGCCAATGGAATTCGAGCCGGTGAATACTACCTTTGCCCCAAAGACACCGGTAAAAGCTGCGTAACAGACCCCTACATCTACCCGGTTAACGGTAAAGACACTTTGCTGGTCAGCGTGACCTCACCTATCGTGCAGTACAACCAGTTTATCGGTATTGCCGGCGTTGATGTGGGGCTGGATTTCGTTCAACAGGGTATTACCACCGCTAATAACGCACTCTATAACGGCAGCGGCCAGATGGCCGTCATCAGCCCCAATGGTATTGTTGCTGCCGCCAGTGTGGACAGTGGCCTGCTGGGTAAAAACTACCGTAATACCGAATTGTCAGAGTGGCAATCCCGCGTCAACAACGCCGGTAACCAGCTGACTATAAGCCAGCATAACGGCCAGCTATCCGCCGTTGCTCCATTGCTGCTGCGTGGTAGCGATACTGGCTGGCGTATTCTTATTCAGCTACCTGCCAGCGCGGTGTCCAGCCAGATCGACACCCTGGCGCACATCTTTGATGAAGTCAGCAGTGAGTCAACCATGATTGGCCTGCTGCTCAGCGTAGTCGTGGGTGGTCTTGGCATCATCCTGATGTTTACCATGGTTGCCATGCTGCTCAAGCCTGTCGGCCAGCTGGTACATATGCTAAAAGATATCGCCCAGGGCGAGGGTGACCTCACCCGCCGCCTGACAATCAAAAGCCATGATGAACTCGGCGAGCTGGCAAACTGGTTCAACCTGTTCCTGGATAACCTGCACAAACTGATTGATCAGGTCGCCCAGACCAGCCAGCAGATTGGCCAGGCCGCCGACAGCTCAGCCCAGATCGCCAGCTCCAGCCGCCAGCGACTTGAGCACCAGCGTGAACAGATATCCATGGCCGCCACCGCCGTGCACGAAATGAGCGCTAGTTCCGGTGAAGTTGCCAGTAGCGCTGGCAATGCGGCCGAAGCAACAGCCCGAACCCGTCAGGTTGCTGATGACAGTCAGCGGGTAGTTGAAAGTACCGTAAGTAGCATTGCAGCCCTGTCTGATGAAGTGGCTCGCGGCACGGAAGTAATCCAGGAGCTGGAAGGTCATAGCAATAAGATCAGCGATATTCTGGTCACCATCGGCGGCGTTGCCGACCAGACCAACCTGCTCGCCCTGAACGCCGCGATCGAAGCCGCCCGCGCTGGGGACCATGGTCGAGGCTTTGCCGTGGTTGCCGACGAAGTACGCGGCCTGGCCCAGAGCACCCAGAATGCCACGGCAGAAATCCAGGCGATGATCGAAAATTTGCAAAAAGGTACCAGCACTGCGGTAACCGTAATGAATAACAGCCGTGAGCAAGCCGAACAGAGCGTCAGCCAGGTCAACCTTTCCAGTGAAGCACTGGAACAGATCGGCCAGCATGTCATCGAAATCAGCGATATGAACAGCCAGATCGCCGCCTCAGCGGAAGAGCAAAGCTCGGTGTCGGAAGACATCAACCGCAATGTGGTGGCCATGGACGAAGCCGCCAGAGAAGTGGCCGGTCAGGCCGATGAGAACGCTCGGGCAGCTGAACAACTACAGCAGCTGTCCGGCGATTTACGCAATCTGGTCGGCCGGTTCAAGCTCTGAATACTGACACCGCCGATAAAAACAACAACGCCGGGCAATGCCCGGCGTTTTCTTATCATCTACGCTGATTCAGTGATAGCCCAGTATCAGCGCCCGTTCCTTCTCGTAATTAAAGTCCGTACCCGCCGTTTCTGCTTCGTAGCGCATCTCTTCCAGTCGCTGGAACTTTTCGATCTCTTCATCTGGCATATGGTGCAGACAATCGCCGCCCAGATACCAAAGCAGATCACGGGCTACCAGTGGCATCAGATCCGGGTAGTTACGCACCAGGGTGCACAGCAGGTTCTGGCCCTGCTCAAAGAATTCCGGCGCACCCGACTGGCCAAGATCGATCAGCGTATTCATGCCCTGCAGAAACTCTTCATCCTGTGTGGACATATCGGCCAGATTGAATGGCGCATTCTGCAACAGATTGTTGTAGGTGTGGGATAACAGATTCAGGTGAAAGCTGCGATAATCCAGGCTCATATTTATTCTCACTTCTGGTAACGGGTATCAACGGCACAGCCGTGGCCTGTTGGCGATACAGGGCGGCGGCAAGTCTACCGTAAACCTGCCGGCCTCGCTTGAAGTTTACCTTGCAAGGCCTCAACAAGAAGGGCCAACTGATCAACGGGACGTTTTAATGACCACAGCGCTTTCCATCCGCGACCTGCGCAAAGTCTACGACAATGGCTTCGAGGCCCTGAAAGGGGTCAGTTTTGACGTACAACCGGGCGACTTTATGGCCCTGCTGGGCCCGAACGGTGCCGGTAAATCCACCACTCTGGGGATTGTCTCCTCGCTGGTGAATAAAAGTAGCGGTACCGTCAATGTATTCGGCCATGATCTGGACAGCGACCCGATGAAGGTGAAAACCTGTCTGGGCGTGGTGCCGCAGGAGTTTAACTTCAATATGTTCGAGAAGGTCGAACATATCCTGATCACCCAGGCGGGGTATTACGGCATTGGTGCCAAAGACGCCAGACAGCGTGCCGAATTTTACCTGCGCAAGCTGGGGCTGTGGGAGAAACGTGACGTTACCGCCCGGATGCTGTCCGGCGGCATGAAGCGCCGGCTGATGATTGCGCGCGCACTGATGCATGAGCCTCGCCTGCTAATCCTTGATGAGCCGACCGCCGGGGTGGATATCGAACTGCGCCGTTCCATGTGGGCCTTTTTGCAGGAGCTCAATGACGCTGGCACCACCATCATTCTGACCACCCACTACCTGGAAGAAGCGGAAAGCCTGTGCCGCAATATCGCCATTATCGACCACGGCAATATTGTCCATAATACCAGCACCCGTGAGCTGCTGGCACAGCTGAACACCGAAACCTTCCTGCTCGACATCCAGCCCGGCCTCAGCCAGCTGCCTGCGCTCAGTGGCTATACCGTACGGCTGGAAAACGAGCACCTGCTGGAAGTCGAAGTCGAGAAAGGCCAGGGCCTGAATGACCTGTTCGCCCAGCTGCAACAGCAGCAGATCAGTGTCAGCAGCATGCGCAATAAAGCCAACCGGCTGGAGGAGCTGTTTGTGTCTCTGGTAGAGAAAAACCTGGCTGAGAAGGAATCAGCATGAAGCCGCAACAATTATGGGTCGCGTTCTGGACCATTCTGTACCGTGAAGTTCGCCGTTTTACCCGGATCTGGGCGCAGACACTGCTGCCACCGGTGATCACCATCACTCTGTATTACATTATTTTTGGCAACCTGATCGGCAGCCGCATCGGCGAGATGGGCGGCTTCGGCTATATGGAATACATTGTGCCGGGCCTGATCATGATGTCGGTGATCACCAACAGTTACTCCAATGTGGTGTCATCGTTCTATTCCAGCAAGTTCCAGCACAATGTGGAAGAGCTGCTGGTGTCCCCGGTGCCGAACTGGATTATCCTCTGGGGCTATGTCTTTGGTGGCGTCGCCCGTGGCCTGATCGTCGGCGTGATGGTGACCTTACTGTCACTGTTTTTCACCGACCTGCAGGTGCATCACCTGGGTATTACCATCCTGGTGGTGATTCTGACTGCCATGCTGTTTGCACTGGGCGGCTTCCTGAATGCGATCTTTGCCCAGTCATTTGACGATGTCTCCATCGTGCCGACCTTTGTCCTCACCCCCCTGACCTATCTGGGCGGCGTGTTCTATTCGATTAACCTGCTGCCGGAGTTCTGGCAGAATGTGTCGATGCTGAACCCGATCCTGTACATGGTTAATACCTTCCGTTACGGCATCCTGGGCGTCAGTGACATCAATATCGGCTTTGCCCTGACAGCGGTTGTGGTCTTTATCGCCCTGCTGACCAGCTGGGCGCTGCACCTATTAAAAACCGGTAAAGGTCTGCGTAGTTAATGCGTGAACAAGAAGTAAAAGAGCTGTCGCCGCTGGGTCAGGACACTCAGTATGTCAATCAGTATGACCCTGCACAGCTGTACCCGATCAGCCGCCAGTTGAACTGGGCTGAACGGGGCATCGAGCGCGATAGCCTGCCCTTTTTCGGCCAGGATATCTGGAATGCCTTTGAGATCTCCTGGCTCAACCTCAAGGGTAAGCCCGTGGCGCGGCTGGCGGAGTTTTATATTCCCGCCGGTAGCGCCAGTATTATCGAATCCAAGTCGTTCAAGCTGTATCTGAATTCCTACAACCTGAGCCGCTTTGCCGATGAAGCAACGGTTCAGGCGCAGATGGAACAGGATCTCAGCGCCGCAGCGGGCGGCACAGTAAACGTCGTGTTGCGCCACCCGGATAGTGCCCCGGCACTGGGCACATTTAGCGGCCAGTGCATTGATGAGCTGGATATTGAGGTGAATCAGTATTCACCGCAGCCGACCCTGCTCAGCGCTGGCGGTGCGACCGTCAGCGAGCAGCTGTACAGCCACCTGCTCAAGTCCAACTGCCCGGTTACCGGCCAGCCGGACTGGGCCAGCATTCAGGTCAGCTACACCGGCCCACAGCTCGATCACGAAGGTCTGTTGCGTTACCTGATCTCTTACCGTGAACACGGCGATTTTCATGAGCAGTGCGTGGAAAATATCTTTATGGATATCTGGCAGCAGTGCCAGCCGACACAGCTGACCGTGTACGCTCGCTATGTGCGCCGTGGTGGACTGGATATTAATCCCTACCGGAGTTCTGAAGATCAGCCACTGGCTAATCTGCGCCTGAGCCGTCAGTAAGTTGCCTCCCTGCATACAACCGTGAACTACAAAAACTCCAGGAGGCCTGCGCCCCCTGGAGTTTAATAAAGTACGTATCAACACCGGGTTCTCTGGCAGCGGCTATATCGCTACAGACTGCTCCTTGTGTTGCTGACGCGCCCTCTCACGGCCAACCTCCTCATCGATTTCAGCCAGATGCTCTTTGTCATACTCTGTTTTCAAAGATTTGAGCAATGACCAGACCATAAAACCAATACCAATCGCAAATGGACTACCGGCCACAATCGACGCCGTCTGCACCGCCTTCAGGCCACCGCTGAGCAACAACACAATCGCCAGTAATCCGGTGAAAATCCCCCAGGTTACTTTCATACCGAAAGTGGGTTCATAGGCACCTTTGGACATCTGCATCGCAACAAAGAAGCAGGCAGAATCAGCTGAAGTAATCAGGAAGATAATCATGCTGCAGAACACCACCACACTCAGCAGACCACTGAACGGAAAGCTTTCCAGCAGGATATAGATACCCGACCCCAGATTGGCCTGCACCGCTTCAAATATCTTCACTTCACCCGCAGCTTCAATACCAATGGCAGAACCGCCGATAATAGAAAACCAGAGCATGGAACACAGAGTCGGCAGTAGTACTGCGAACAGAATGAACTCACGCAACGTGCGGCCACGGGAAATACGCGCAACAAAGCCACCGACAAACGGCGACCAGGAGATTACGATCAGCCAGTAGAAGATCGTCCACCAGTTAATCCAGCCACTTGCCTGTAGCGGGTCAGCCCAGAACGTCATCGGCAACAGGTTGCCCAGGTAGTTGCCGATTCCTGTCACAAAGTAGCGCAAGATCGTATTGGTATCCCCGGCTAACAGGATAAAAATACCGAATGCAATCACAATGCAGACATTCAGCGTGCTGAGGTAGGCGACTCCACGCTTTAAGCCCGAGACAGCGGACAGGCTGTACATGATAGCCAGCACAGCAATGATTACAATTTTACCCATGCTGCCTGTCTCAATCCCAAAGATATGATTAACACCATAATCAATTGAAATCACGCCCAGCCCCAGCACGGTAGCAACCCCTCCGATCGTTGCTACAGCACCGACCAGATCCAGCAAGCGAGCCCAGATGCTGGTTTCCGTCCGCTCGCCGAGCAAACCATAGAGGGCAATGCCAATATTCATCGGCTTGCCGTAGCGAAATGCAGGGAAAGCAATACATAACCCGACGATGCAGTAGCCCATCCAGGTATGCAGCCCCCAGTGCAGCGATGTGATCTGTAAGGCTACCGGAATGGCTTCCGGTGTGCCCGGTTCAGCCATATAGGGCGTCTGCATATAGTGATACAAAGGTTCAGCTACACCCCACAGCAAAAAACCCACACCAATACCGCAACTGAACAGCATCGAAATCCAGGTAAAGGTGGAAAATTCGGGCTTATCGCCAGACTGACCCAGCTTCAAATCACCATACCGACTAAAACCGATCCAGAGCCCAATACCAACATAAGTGGTAATAGCCAGAATATAGGCCCAGCCGAACTGGTTACTCAGAAAACCCTGAGCACTACTGGCGGCTGCTTTCAGGGTATCGGGGCTAGCGACACCCAGGGCGACAATCAGCAGGGTGACGATCGCCGTCGACCAGAACAGCGGTTTATCATAGTCACCAAGAAAGCCTCTGCGACGAGGTTCTGTTACTTTGTCCATCACAAATCTCCAACTTGTTTTTATTTTCAGAGTGTTGATGTCAGTACATTGATGGGTCAGGATTTCTGGTAGACAACCTCCCCGTTAGAGAACGTCATCAGCACTTCCTGCTCAGAAATTTCCTCCACAGGTGTGGACAGTAGAGTGCCATCAACAATGACCAGGTCCGCCAGTTTTCCAACTTCGATAGAACCTTTGCGCGTCTCATGGTAGACCGAATAAGCAGCATTCCAGGTATAGGCGCGTATTGCCTCCAGCACACTAATACGCTGTGCCTGGCCCATATCCTGCCCCGTCAGGCTGATACGGTTCACCGCAGCACTGATTGCATTAAAGGGCTTGTAGGACTGGACAAACGCATCGGTGCTGACCACTGCAGGAACGCCCTCATCAAGCATGTCTCGCAATGGGCAGAACCGTTTCGCCCGACGTTCACCATAAATGTCGACCAGATCATCACCCGTCTCATGAATCTGCCCAGGCTGGGTGACTGGAATCACACCAAGCTGACGGATACGCGCCACCTGCTCACGGCTTGGCCCATGGCAATGCTCAATACGGTGGCGGGTATCATCACGTGGGTAGCGACGATGCGCTTCTTCAATCGCATCCAGTACGATATCCATCGCCATATCCCCCTGGGTATGCACACCAAACTGCATCCCTCGACGGTGGGTATCAATCAATGCTTCTTTGAATGCATCTACGTCAGGCCAGTAGGTATAGCCTCGCCCTGCACTCTTATTGCACTTACAACCATGATCACCCTGAGGTTCATCAGCGTAGAACAGTGCAGTACCACCAATCAGCGCACCATCGCAGTAATACTTCATCGGTCCGATAGAAAGCAGGTCATTACCAATATGATCGGTAATCCCCAGTTCATTGATAGCATCCTGATGGTTGGACAGGTACATGCAGGTTGTTTTGACAGTCAACTTGCCCTGCTTGCGTGCAGCCATATAGCCCGGCATTTCCCGGGTCGTTACCTGAGGATCAACCACGGAGGTAATACCCACTTTCAGATACGCTTTACAGGCACGATCGATATCACTGACCAGCTCATCCAGTGGCAGGTCGTAGCCGATATCTGGACCATGGTGGCCTACATCCACACTGGTAGGAATCACCAGTTGCTGCGCAGCATCGTATACATAACCGGTAATACGACCCTGTTCATCACGGACAAACTTGCCACCTGCCGGATCTGCAGTACTGTCGTCAACACCGGCCAGCGATAACGCCAGGCTGTTAACAAGAACATTGTGGCCGCTAACATGGACAATACAGACCGGGTTATCAGGACAGAGATCGTCGAGATCCCAGCGAGTAGGGATCCGGCCCTCACTGAATTTTTCGTAGTTCATACCCCAGCCACGAATCCACTGACCGGGTGCCGAATTTTCTGCAGCGTGCCCCACCGCATCACGCAGATCACTGATTGATGCGACTGCCGGGTAACCAAAATCAACGGTATTAAACGCTGCGCCCTGGTGTGTCAGGTGATTATGGGCATCAATGAAACCCGGCATCAGAGTGCGCCCATTGAGGTCAATCACCTCGGTATGGCTATCAACCTGAGCGAGAATATCTTCATTACAGCCCACCATGGTGATCTGACTGCCCTCTACCAGCACCGCTTCACAAATACGGTCGTCAGCATCAACAGTAATCACTTCACCGTTAATAAATGCATACTTTGCCATAGCTACCTCATTGTTTTTATTGGGAACCATTAATGGCTATTTCGTTTTTAACAACTGATGGGAAAAGATGGTGCTTCAGAAAAGAACCGGAACAGGATTCACTGATCGCCCCAAAAAACCAGAAGTTACCCAATCGAGTCTAGAGAGCGTGCTGGCCGGGAAGAATCATGTTTTACAGAATTTAACTTTATAAATTTACGAAGTTTCGTCGAGCAAACAACAGTAAAACTGCACGATATATAGCCGGAATGACGATTCAGGGGGAAGGAGTAAGGCTGATTGATCAAATACTCGACATACCCGGCATATCCATTTACGAAAAGATTGTTTAACCTGAAAGTAATCAGGGCCCGTATATCTTACTGGCACACTAAAAAATGCTGAACACCGGTACAGGCTGCACAGCAAAACAGACAGGAAGCGGTTGCGCCATGCCGTTACACCATAAAACCGATTACTCCATAGGCAAGGCCAGCAACGTCGACCTCCGACTGCTCAATGTTTTTATCGCAGTCGTAGAGCACGGCGGTTTCACCCAGGCACAGGAGCCCCTGAACCTTGCCCTGTCCAGTATCAGTACCTACATACACGATCTGGAAGCACGCCTGGGTCTCAAGTTATGCAATCGAGGCCGAGGTGGATTCTCACTGACAGAGAATGGTCGTGAGGTTTATAACGAGGCACTGGGCCTGTTTACTGCAATGGAGCGCTTCAATGCCAATGTGGCCAGCCTGAAAGGAAAACTGACGGGTGAACTGAAGATTGGCATTCTGGATAACTCCACCATGTCTCCCAGCACGCGCGTGCCAGAAGTTATCCACCACTTTTCAGAGCAGCACCCGGATGTATATATCAGCATTAAGGTGCTGTCTTCCGATGAGATTGAAGAAGAGCTGATGGCCGGAACCCTGCACCTGGGTATAGGACTCTATCCCGATGCTCATCAGGCTCTGCGCTCACTGGTCAGCTTTCCGGTAACCGTCGATCTTTACTGTGGCAGTGGCAGCCCACTGTTTCATAAAGCTCGGGTCGATACATCCGATATCAGGCAGACCCCTTATGCTAAAGGCTGTTATTCACCTGACCATAAGAGCCCTCTGGCCTCATTATTACCCGCCCCAACGGCATCCTCTTATCTATCCGAAGGGCTGGCATTTCTTATCATGTCGGGACGTTACGTGGGCTATCTGCCACGACGCTACTCAGCCAACTGGGTTAATAATGGCGAAATGAGGGCCCTGCCCCAGGCACAGTTCAGTCACGAACTGGAACTTTCTCTGGTAGTACGTCGCAGTGAAAAAGTCGGTCCGGTTATGCGCACCTTTCTGAAAAGTTTTGCAGCCTTCAATGACAGTTAAAGTCTGACAAAGCACAACAGACCAGAGAGATCAGGCGAGGCAGAAACACCTGCCCTCCTATCGTAAACAGGGTAGAATCTCTCGCCAACAAAAGACATTGAATGCTCTTTACTCATGAGGATTTAAACACCATGGATGCACTCGACGCCCTGCTTAACCGGGCCTCAATGCCACTGCTGGACGCTCCGGGCCCCACACCTGAGCAGCTGGATATTATGTTCAAGGCTGCCCTGCGCGCGCCCGATCACGGAGCGTTGCGCCCCTGGCGTTTCCTGGTGATTGAAGGCGATGCCCGCCAGCAGCTGGGCCAGCTGTTCCTGCAGGCTGCCCTGCAGGACGACCCGGAACTGATCGACGCCCGCCAGAGCAAAACCCTGAATATGCCACTGCGGGCGCCCACACTGATTGTTGTCATTGCCAGCACCACACCGGAGCATAAGGTGCCGGTCATTGAACAACAGGTTTCAGCAGGCTGTGCCGCGCAGAATATTCTCCACGCCGCCCACATTCAGGGACTGGGTGCCATGTGGCGTACCGGGGCAATGTCCTACCACCCCCATGTACTGGAAGGCCTGGGGCTGACAGAGAACGAACAGCTGATCGGCTACCTCTACCTGGGTACCCCAACCCGTGAACGCAGCGCACCGGAGCTGCCCGTAGAACGCTTTGTCAGCCACTGGCCCGGTCAATAATTACAAGGATGATTGTTATGGATTACCAGACAACCGCTGATGCGTTTCTCGCCTGGCTGCGCACCCAGATTCCATTGATCAACCACATGGGGGTTAAACCCCTGCAATATGATGGTCGTTCACTGGTAATGGCTGCCGAGCTGGCACCCAACATCAATGACAAAGGCACCGGCTTTGGCGGCTCACTGGCTACCATCGCCACCCTCTGTGGCTGGAGCATGGTCACCCTGTACCGTCGCGAACAGGGCTTTGATAATGACGTGGTGATCCATACCAGCGAACTGGAATACCTGAGCCCGGTCACCGGTGATTTTGCCGCCCACGTCAGCCTGCCCGATGCTGAAGCGCTGGCAACGTTTGATGCGAAAATGACGGAACGGGGCAAGGGCCGACTGGCACTGGAGATCGAAATTCGCCAGCAGGATACGGTTGCCCTGCGACTGAAAGGTAATTACGTGGCGATGGAAAAGAAACGCTGAATAGCAAGGTGAAACGTTACTGTTATTGAATAATCGCCAGCAAGCTGGCTCCTACGAGATGTTATGGCAAGTAGGAGCGAGCTTGCTCGCGATGACATGGCTCAACCGGAATTACAGATCCGGGTGGTTGCGCAGTGTCTCCACCAGCGCTTCCATCTCCTGCTGAGTGCCGATGGTGATACGCAGGTAGTTATCAATACCGGGCTTGCTGAAATGGCGCACCAGAATATTATTGCCACGTAGATAACCCATCAACTCAGCGCCTTCGAGGAACTTGTGCTGAGTGAACAGGAAATTGGTACACGATGGCAGACTGTCAAAACCCAGCTGAACCAGCTGCTGAGCCGTCCATTCCCGGCTGTCGATAATCTTCTGGTTGGTCTGCTGGAAGTAGTCTTCATCCTGCAACGATGCCGTGGCACCGGCGATGGCCAGCATATCCAGCGGGTAGGAGTTGAAGCTGTTTTTCACCCGCTCCAGCCCATCAATCAGATCTTTATGACCAATGGCGTAACCCACCCGCAAGCCTGCCAGTGAGCGAGATTTGGAAAAGGTCTGAATCACCAGCACGTTATCGTAACGGTGGGTCAGGTCGATGGCACTGTCCGCGCCGAAGTCGACATAGGCTTCATCCACAATCACCAGTGACTCGGTGTTACGCTGCAGCAGCGCTTCAATCTCACTCAGAGGTAAGGCACGGCCTGTCGGCGCATTGGGGTTGGCAAAGATAATGCCACCATTGGGCCGATCATAGTCAGCCAGATCAATGCCGAATTCAGCCGTCAGCGGAATCTGCTGGTATTTGATGTCGTAAAGATGACAGTACACATCATAAAAACTGTAGGTCGTTTCCGGTAACAGCAGTGGCTGTGGCTGGCGGAAAAATGCCATAAACGCCAGCGCCAGCACTTCATCAGAACCATTGCCCACAAATACCGAATGTCGCTCAACGCCATGGTAAGCCGCCAGCCCCTCTTTCAATGCGCTGCAATCCGGGTCGGAGTACAGGCGCAGACGGTCCTTATCAAAGCTGTTCAGCGCTTCGATGGCGGCCGGTGCCGGTGGGTAAGGGTTTTCATTGGTATTCAGTTTGATCAGGTTATCCACTTTCGGCTGTTCACCCGGGGTATAGGGGGTGAGATCCTTGATGGCATCGCTCCAGTACTTGCTCATGTTCTGCTTCTTCTGTCCGGTTAGTGCAAGCGCTCCAGCATAGCAGAGCAAGCCCCTGGCGTCAGTGAGTGTTGACCCAGGAGTGATCCTGTAAGGTTTCCAGCATATGGTCGATAAACAACCGGACTCTGGGGTTAAGATGGCGGCGACTGGGGTACAGCACATTGATGTCCAGCGGTGGTATCTGATAATCAGCTAACACCGGTTGCAGCGCTCCCTCCTCAACCAGCCCGGCACAGAACTGATGGGGCAGACGGACGATACCCAGATCCTGTAAAGCCATCTCTCGCAAAAAGGTAATACTGTTCGCCCGCAAGCGTCCTTCAAGCGGTACCGGCGCGCCTGCCTGCCAGTTACTGAACGTCCAGCTGTTATTATTACGCCGCATCCCCAGGCAACTATGTCCAGCCAGGTCAGCCGGTGTCGAGGGCATACCCGCCTGGAGCAAATACCCCGGCGATGCGTATAACCCCAGTTCCATATCCGCCAATCGCCGTGAAATCAGTGTCGAGTCATTCAGCGAACCAACCCGTATCGCCAGATCAATCCCTTCTTCTATCAGGCTTACCAGGCGGGTGCTGAGCTCAACATCAACCTCAATCAGCGGGAAGCGCTGCATAAAGCTGGCGACCACACCATTCATGATAAAAGCGCCCAGCTCTGGTGGCATGGTCAGGCGCAAGAGCCCACGGGGCTCAGTATTTAACGCCGACACCTGGTCCCGGGTCTGCTCCAGCTCATCAATAAGTGGACGACAACGCTCGAACAGCGCCCGCCCTTCATCGGTCAGTTGCAGCTTTCGAGTTGAGCGCTGCAACAGGCGCACCCCCATTTCATCTTCGAGCTGGGCAATACGGCGGCTGATGGTGGATTTTTGCACGCGCAGGCTCTCACCGGCAGCGGTAAAGCTGCCTGTTTCTACTACACGAATAAAAAGACGAAGATCATTCAGATTCATAGTCACCCGCTTAAATTCGATGTCACAACAGGACTACCCGCAAGTCCAGACTGCAGCAAACTCTAGCACAATCGTCATAATCGGTTTTATTTTCAAGCAGTAAGCACTCCATCCAGGCACCATAGCGTAGAATAAGGTAGACTTGAACGTGCTACAAATACACAGCAGGAATGGACACCTATGTATCGCTTTATTGCCCGGGCGACTTTTGGTTGCCTGATTAGCAGCACGGCGGGTGCAACCAGCACCCCCTCCGTAGATCTGTATGTCGACCAGTATTTTACCCAGACGCCGGTGGAAGCCTTCACTGACTTTGTTGACGCCGATGGCGCGTATGCCTTTCAACAACGGGTTAACAATGCCTTTAAAGCACGCGGCCACAAAACCATAGGCTACAAGCTGGCACTGACCGGTAAGCCCAGACTGTTCGGTGCACCCGATCCTCTACACGGTCACCTGTTCGATTTTATGCTGCGAAAAAATCATGCTCGCATTTCAGCAAAGCGCTTTGTTAAACCACTGCTGGAACTCGAGCTGGCCTATCAATTTAAAACAGACTTTCTGCCACCCTTTACCACGCAGAAACTGGCATCTGCCATCAGTTCCGTAGCACCTGCAATCGAACTGGCCGACCTGGTCTTCAAACACCCTAAGCAGCTCAGCTGGCAACAGGTTGCCGCCAGCGGTACCGGTGCACGACGGCTGATTATTGGTGAAGCTCGCCCTTTTACCTCAGTGAACCTGAATAACCAGCAAGCCGAAGCGCGCTGGAATGGCGAACCCTATACCCGTGGCTATAGCCATAACGTAATGGGCGATCAACAGCTGGCGTTAATTTTCCTGGCGCAAAGCTTGCACCGCCAAGGCCAGAAGATCAAAGCCGGTGACTGGGTCATAACCGGCGCCATGAACAAAATGCTACCCGCTCGCCCCGGTAACTACCGTGTTGATTTCGGCACCCTGGGCGAACTTGAGTTCAACCTGACACCCTGATCCACAAAAAACACAGTATCGAATCGAAAAAGCCCGAGTACAGCGAACTGTACTCGGGCTTTTTCGTGGTGCCTGGTTTACTTAGCTATACCAGGACGATGCCAGCTGCTCGTCAGACATCGCCAGGATATCTTCAGCACCATTGAGCACCATTGCAGCGTAACCCTGACAGCGTGGCAGAATCTGCGCCATGTAGAAGCGTGCAGTCAGCACTTTCGCCTGCAGGAAGGTTGCATCACCTTCATCCGTTTGCGCTGCCACCACCGCAGATCGCGCCAGCTGCCAGCCACCGGCCAGCGTGCCCATCAGCATCAGGTAGTTGAACGCAACAGCACCGGGCCACTGACGATCTTTAGCCCCTTCTTCAAGCAGCATGGCATTCGCCTCTTTGGCCAGCGCCAGTGCCGCTGCAAAGCGTTCAGCTTCTTTAGCAAAATCACCCTGCCCTTGCAGCGCAATCAGCGTTTCTTCCATCTCAGCAAACAGTGCCTGCGCCGCAACACCTTTATCGAACAATGTTTTACGGCCCACCAGATCCAGTGCCTGAATACCATTAGTCCCCTCATAAATCGGCAGAATACGGGCATCGCGGTAATGCTGGGCAGCACCGGTTTCTTCAATGAAGCCCATCCCGCCATGAACCTGCACACCCAGCGATGTCACTTCCTGCGCCAGCTCGGTACACCAGCCTTTAACAATCGGCGTCAGCAGCGCTGCACGCGTATTTTCTTCGGCACTATCCGTTGCATGGGCAAAGTCCAGACTGGCGCAGGCATCATACGCCAGGGCGCGGCCCGCCTCAGTCAATGCCTTCATGGTCAATAACATACGGCGTACATCAGCATGCTTGAGGATAACCCCCATCTGCTCACGCTCACCGGCGTAGTCCAGTGCATGCTGATAAGCACGTTCACTGATCGCGACACCCTGCAGGCCCACCGCCAGACGTGCGTTGTTCATCATGGTGAACATGCAGGCCAGGCCTTTATTCTCTTCACCGACCAGGTAACCGATAGCACCCTCATTATCACCGAAAGACATCACCGCGGTCGGACTGGCATGGATACCGAGTTTATGTTCGAGCGATACACAACGGGCATCGTTGCGCTCGCCCAGGCTGCCATCGGCATTGATCATAAACTTCGGTACCACAAACAGAGAAATCCCCTTCACCCCGGCAGGCGCATCCGGCAGACGCGCCAGCACCAGATGGACGATATTATCTGTCATATCGTGCTCACCCCAGGTGATAAAGATCTTCTGACCGCTAATGCGGTAATGATCGCCATCACGCTCGGCTTTAGAACGAATCGCCGCCAGATCAGAGCCCGCGCCCGGCTCGGTCAGGTTCATGGTGCCCGTCCATTCACCGCTGATCAGCTGTGGCAGATACGTGGCTTTGAGGGCATCACTACCGTTAACCGAGATTGCCTCAATCGCTCCCTGACTCAGCAGCGGACACAGCCCCCAGGCCATGTTGGCCGACTGCCACATCTCCATCACAGGAATCGACAGACTATAAGGCAGGCCTTGACCACCATATTCAGGATCAAATTGCAGCGAGCCCCAGCCGCCTTCAGCAAACTGCTGGTAAGCCTCCGAGAAACCAGCCGGTGTCGGCACGTCATCACCCACCAGTTTGACGCCGGTCTGATCGCCCACAACGTTTAGCGGTGACAGAACACCACCGGCCAGTTTGGCCGCTTCTTCAAGAATGGCAGAGACCATATCATCACTGGCGTCTTCGAACTGAGGCAGCTCAGCCAGTTGCGGCAGACGCGCATTGTGACGCAGGGCAAACTGCATATCTTTGAGGGGCGCTTTATAATCAGCCATGGTTTTAAGATCCTGTCAGGTTAACTGGCCGGGCCGTAACGCTGCCAGCTTACATCTGACAAGACCCGGCCCTCTAGATAAGGGATTACCCCTATCTTACCAGAAAGCGAACCGGTGTTAAGCGTCAATTAGTCGTGGCGGAGCGCGATTTCAGCAGCGAGCCTGCTCTGATCAACCGGCGGTAAACCTGCCTTTGCCCCACAACCCGCATACCACTGCCGTAAACACATCCGGATCACAGTGAAACCCCGCAGGGGAACTGGCATCATTCAGCCACCGGCTGGTCTGTTCTTTTAGCATTTACACGCAATAATTCAAGGTGCATTCGCCTGAATTAAAATTTCACTACAGGAACGATCTCTGTTTTTTACATAATAACGGTAAATTTTACTGATTGAGCAGTTATAAAATCACTTCGTCAACAATAAGTCTAATAAGCGTGTTTTAGCACGCAGTTTCCGGAGGACCCTCCCTTGCAAGCATTTGTCGATTTCATGAACGGCATCATCTGGAGCCCTGCACTGATTTATCTGTGCCTGGGCGCTGGCCTGTTTTACTCCATCATCACCCGCTTCGTACAAGTACGCATGTTTGGTGAAATGTGGAAGCTCCTGCTCTCTGGCAAAGCCTCAGAACAGGGTATTTCATCTTTCCAGGCACTGGCTGTCTCTCTATCCGGTCGCGTAGGCACCGGTAACATTGCTGGCGTAGCTGCCGCCATCGGTTTCGGTGGCCCGGGTGCAGTTTTCTGGATGTGGGTTGTCGCCTTCCTGGGCGCAGCAACAGCATACGCAGAATCAACCCTGGCGCAGATCTATAAAGAAGAACAGGACGGCCAGTACCGGGGTGGTCCTGCTTACTACCTCGAAAAAGCGATGGGCGCCAAGTGGTATGCCTGGATTTTTGCGATTTCGACCATTCTGGCCTGTGGCCTGTTCCTGCCTGGCGTACAGTCAAACAGTATTGGTAACGCAGCCCAGGCCGCTTTCGGCTCTGGCGCAATGATCGATACCGCGATTGGCACTCTGAGCTTCGCCAAAATCATGACCGGTACCATCGTGGTACTGATCCTGGGCTTCATCATCTTCGGTGGCGTTAAGCGTATTGCTAACTTCACCCAGATTGTGGTGCCATTTATGGCGCTGGCCTACATCATTATCGCTGGCGTTATTGTGCTGCTGAACATCGATATGGTGCCAGGCATCATCGGCCAGATTCTTGGCGATGCATTCACCCCGATGGCCGGCATGGGTGCCGCGATTGGCTGGGGCGTAAAACGTGGTGTTTACTCCAACGAAGCAGGCCAGGGCACAGGCCCGCATGCTGCTGCTGCGGCTGAAGTCGAGCATCCAGCCCAGCAGGGTCTGGTACAGGCATTCTCTGTTTACATTGATACCCTGTTCGTCTGTTCCGCAACCGCGTTCATGATCCTGATCACCGGTACCTACAACGTACACGGTGCAGGTGATGCTTTCCTGGTACAGAACATTGCTACGGATATCG
>JAIBDV010000098.1 GCA_024686055.1 Neptuniibacter sp. | reverse complement strand
GCACCAGCAGGCACGGCGTCAGGAACAACGTCAGCACTGTCGCAAAGCTCAACCCCCCGGCAATCGCTGTCGACAACTGAATCCACCATTGAGTTGAAGGCGCACCAAATGCAACCGTGCGATTCACCAGGTCGATATTCATCGCCAGCACCATGGGCAACAGGCCCAGTACGGTAGTCACCGCCGTCAACAATACCGGCCGTAACCGCAAGCTGCCGGTTTCCAGTGCGGCGGTCACCGCATCCCGGCCCTGCCTGCGCAGATCGTTATAACAGTCGATCAGCACGATATTGTTATTCACCACAATCCCGGCCAGGGCAATAATCCCCACGCCCACCATAACAATGCCAAATGGCTGACCTGTGATCAATAAGCCCAGCAGCACTCCCGCCGTAGAGAACACAATCGCCGACAGCACCAGCGTCGCCTGGTACAGGCTATTAAACTGAGTGATCAGAATCAGCGCCATCAGAAACAGCGCAATGCTGAACGCTGAGCTCAGGAATTCACCGGTCTCGGCCTGTTCCTCATCTTCACCTTTAAAGTTAAGCCGCACTTCCGGTGGCAGCGTCAGCCCTTCCAGTTTCGCCTGTAATGCCACCACCAGATCATTGACCAGCACGCCCTCTGCCGGGTCTGCCTGAATGGTGATCACCAGACGGCTATCCACCCGATTGAGCACACCGGTTTTCGGTGCGGGTTCAAGCTCAACAAAGTTAGACAGTGGCACCATGCCCTGACCGGTGTGGATCTGCAGCTGCATCAGCTGGTCCAGGTTACGATTTTCCGCCGGGAAACGGGCCCGGATATCCACTTCCTCATCGGAGCTGTCGGGCCGGTAATCTGCCACCAGAATACCACTGGTAATCAGCTGTACCGCATTACCCACGGTCAGAATATCGGTGCCAAAACGGCCCGCCTCTTCACGGTCTACATTGATCCGCCACTCGATGCCCGGCAACGCCCGGTTGTCTTCAGTGCCGACAAAGCCACCTACCTCAGCCATCAGCGCACGGATCTGCTTCACCACCGGGTAAATCTGCTCACTGGTATAGCCACTCACCTGCAGCTGCATTGCCTTGCCGGAGCTAGGGCCGTTCTCTTCCTTACGAAACTCGATAACCACACCCGGAATATCCAACGTGCGGCGCTTCATCTCTGCCAGAACATCTTTGGCTTTAAGACGTTGCTGCCAGTCTTTCAACTCAAACTGAATCTCGGCGACGACATCCTCAGCCACATCGTTGCCGCCCTCATTGAAGCTGCGGGCATACATCGATTTAAAGCCGTCCACTGTCGCGACCCGTTGCTCCACTTTGCGCAGTATCCGGTCTTTCTCATGGATCGACAGATCACCACGGGCATGAATCCGCGCCAGCACCATATTGGGCTCAACATCCGGGAAAAACTCGACGCCATGGCCAAAGGTGCCATAGGCACCGTAGGTGCCTCCCATCGTCAACAACGCCACCAGCAGCACTTTAACCGGGTGGTTCAACAGCGGCCGGAGCAACGCCCGGTACGCCCGGTTAAAACCACTGTCCGGCAGGGCATATTCATCGGCGTCGGCGGCCGCCACCGAGGTCGCATGACGCCGCGCAAAGACAGACCCCAGCACCGGCATGAAGATCAGTGCCATAAACAGCGATGCCGTCAGGCAGATCAGCACCGTCGCGGGCAGGTATTTCATAAACTGGCCCATCACACCGGGCCAGAACATCAGTGGCATAAACACTACCAGTGTGGTCGCCGTGGCCGCGATCACCGGCCAGGCCATGCGGGTAGCGGCATAGCTGAACGCATCCCTGGCACTGAGCCCCTGGCGCTGGCGACGGTCCGCCAGCTCGATCACCACAATGGCCCCGTCCACCAGCATCCCCACCACCAGAATCAGGCTGAACAGCACCACAATATTCAGGGTGTAACCCAGCAGGCTGATCACCAGGATACCACTCAGAAACGAGCCCGGAATCGCCAGCCCAACCAGCAGCGAGGAACGCAGGCCCATCGCCCCAAGGATGATCACCATGACCAGAATCACCCCGCTCATCACGTTATTGAGCAGGTCACGCAACATATCGCGAATCTGGATTGACTGGTCGGTGATGTAATCGTACTTCAGCCCGGCAGGCCAGAACTGCTGACGCTCAGCCACCAGTGCCTGAACCCCTTCGATGGTGGCAATAATATTGGCCCCCACCTTTTTCTTCACCGACAGCACCATCGCCGCTTCGCCGCCAACGCGGGCAAAGCTTTCCGGGTCTTTAAAGGTTTTACGAATGGTTGCCACATCCGCCAGCGTCACCACCTGGTTGCCACTGACTTTGATCGGCATGCTGAGCATATCCTCAACATTCTCAACCACCCCAGGCACCTTCAGTACCTGGCGACCATTGCCGGTATCCACCGCGCCGGCGGCAACCAGCTGGTTATTGTTGGACACGGCACTGAGCACCTGAGCAAAGTCCAGCTGGTAGCTCTCCAGTCGTTGCGGCTCAATCAGCACCTCCATCAGTTCTTCACGGTCACCACCGATCTCAACTTCCAGCACGCCATCCAGCCCTTCGATCTCATCTTTAAGATCACGAGCGACGCGCAACAACACGCGTTCAGACAGATTGCCCGACAGCGCAATATTAAGTACCGGAAACAGCGCCACATTGACTTCATGAATCGCCGGTTCATCGGTTTCAGCAGGCAGTTTGGCCTTGGCGGTATCCACCTTGGCGCGTACATCTTCCATCGCCTTATCCGCATCAAAACCGGCATCAAACTCCAGCGTCACCGAGGCATGGCCTTCACTACCCACCGCCCGCATCTCTTTGATGCCTTCGATGGTTTTCAGCTCTTTTTCCATTGGCCGCACCAGCAGCCGCACCGCATCTTCTGGCGAAATCCCCTCATAGGGAATCGACACATAGATGATGGGAATGGCAACGTCCGGGTCTGCTTCTTTGGGAATGCTGATAAACGCCATCGTCCCGGCAATCAGCAGGAACGCCAGCACCAGCAAAGTGGTGCGGCTGCGATCAATCGCTGCTTCAATGAGCGCTCGCATCAGCGGTGGCCTCCTGTTTCAGATCAGGCTGAACCGGGCGGACCTGCTCACCGGCACCGACAAAGTGCTGACCGACGCTGATCAGCGTAACGTCCTCAGGCAGATCACCCACCCAGAAACCCTCTTTATCCGTACGGATCAGGCTGACGGTGCGCTCCAGCACCCGGTTATCGGCATCCAGTGTTTTCACCTGCAACGCCCCACCTGCATCCAGCCCCAGTACTGAGCTGGGTACCCAATGGCCTTGCAGCTGTGCAAGCGGCAGCACCAGGCTGGCACTGAGGCCGATCAGCCGCTGATGTTCAGGGTTCTCCAGCGCCACTTCCACCCGGTAACTACGGGTCGCGGCCTCTGCTGTGGCCGAGACAAAGCGGATCGCTCCCTGCAACGTTTTACCCGTCACCAGCTCAACCGCCACCACCTGGCCCAGCTGCAATGAACCGGCATAATGCTGCGGCACCTGACCGGTCACAATCAGCTGCTCGTCGTCCACCAGCTCGGCCACCTGAGCGCCTCGCTCAACAAAATCACCCACTTCCACATCGCGTTGATTCAGCACCCCGGCAAAAGGCGCGGTAATCCGGGTGTGCGCCAGCTGGTAGCGCACCTGCGCCAGCTGCGCCCGGGCCGCTTCAACCTCAGCCTGATCAGCAACAATCTTGTTCTCCGCCTGCAACCCGCGTTTGCGCAGCTTCTGGCTGGCCTGCAAATCACTCTGGCGCTGCTTCAGCCGCGCCTGGGCCTCTACCAGCTGAGCAGGCCGGTAATCCTCCGCCAACCGAATCAGCTGCGCCCCCGCTTTCACCCGCGCGCCTTCCGCCACCGGCAGCGACTCCACACGGCCATCCACTTCCGCTTTAAGCTTCACCGTGCGCAGTGCTTCAACCTGGCCCTGTACGCTCACCGTGCGCAGTACCGATGCGGCGTGGGAGCGAATCACCTCCACCTGCATCAATTCAGCTTTACTGTCTTTAACCGGCTCAGGCGCATCTTGCGCTTCGGAATTCTGCCCGGAGAGCATCCAGGCACCCAGCCCGGCCACAATGGCTACGGCGGATAAAACGGAACGGTTCATCTGATTCCCTGTCTTTGAGTGAACGCACGGATGGCGGTCTGAAAAGTCACGACGCAGGCCAGTATACCGGCACCAGATTCCATTCAGCCACATACGCATCTATTAATGGCTAGCACTATCGGTTACCGGAGGTAAACAGGTGGTTAACCTCGTATAAATAACACCTGCAGGGGCCTGCAATACCTGTACTACCTGTGGGACCGGTGTCCCCACCGGGAAACTCTGCTCTCCTGGCCCTACAGCCACCAGACAAATACGACCCTGACGCCTGACCCATTGGCTGTTATTCTAAACGGCTATACCGCCCAACAGGATTAACAGGACCCCGTATGGATACTCGACTGCTCGTAACCGCCGCTCTGACCGCCGCTCTCACCACATCTTTCGCCGCTGCCGAAGCCACCCGCCACCAGGTATCCAGCTTTGCCGAGCTAGCCCAGCATGTGAACGACCTGGGCGATCTCACCGGTACACTGGTGGTGATGGATGACGACGACACCCTCACCATGATGCCCTGTCCGGAAGGCAGCAAGCCAAAACACTGCCAGTATCTGGGTGGCCCGGCCTGGTATGCATGGCAAGATGATTTGTTAAAAAATGACAAAAACTCGCCCTACCTGATTGCCAAAGACGAAGCTACACTGCTGAAACTTTCAACCATGCTGTTTGCCATCAACAACATGGTGTACACCGAAGCCGATGTACCAAAAGTGCTGGATGATCTCAGTAGCAAAGGCGTGCGGCTGCTGGTAGAAACAGCCCGAGGCTATGAAACAACCTCCGCAACAGCCGCCCAGTTCAGTGCATTAACAGCTGAAACCGGTAGCTTTTCACAGCTGATTTCACGTAACTCGCTGATCATGGAAGACAGCAATACAACCAGCCTGCCCGGCCCCTATGCACCCTGTAATATTCCAGGCTCCCGGAGTGTTAACTATCAGCAGGGGGTAATCTATGTCGCCGGACAAAATAAGGGCACCATGTTGCAGTGCCTGCTAGAGAGCTACGAAAATAGCGAGCTAGACAACCCGGCGCTGCCAATCCGCAACATTGTCTTTATCGATGACACCCAGGCGAATGTCGATGACATCTACCAGGCATTTGCAGGCCAGCAACAGTACCAGGTGCGCGCTTTACATTACAACGCCTTTGATGCACATAAAGCAGCCCTGACAACAGGCCCGAAAGCAGAAACCTACCAGGACAACGCAAAACGTCGCTGGGAAAAGATCAGCCAGGTGCTGCATCATCAACTGCAGTCCACCATTGCGACCGACCCTAATGCCGCGAAACTGCAGCGAGTTAGCCAGCAGTAAACACGAAGGATGATAGCGGTTCCGGCATCAGCTGGAGCCGCGCAGCCCATTGCATGAGCAACTCTGCAAGCAGCCTGGCCTGGCCTGGCCTGCATTGACATCGAACGTCCGCCCAAAAGTTTAAAAATATCGGCCTGTTATTTAACGGCCAGAAACGAGTCAGAACAAAGTACGCTCCCCCAAATAACCAACCCCCAGCTCAACCCTTCTTCTTATTCCAAAAAGAAATAAAAAAAACCACTTCAATGCGGTTGAGCAATATACGACTAAAGACTAGAATGCGCGCACTGCTGCACTCCTGATAACAACGGCAGTCACCCGGCTCAGATACTGCCTGAGCTGGCCGATCGGGCGTCTCACACTGCCACAGGCAGGCTACCTGCCCTGTGTGACGCTACGTTCTGTATTGACCCTTTGACAGATAATTTCAGTTTGGATACCACTATGAACGCTCGCCCGTTGGCGCTGTTACCCCTGTTGCTGTTCCTCGCCATGTTTATTGGCAGCGGCCTGTACTACCAGAGTCAGAATGTTGATTTTGCTTTCTATCAGATCTCCGCACCGGTGGCGATTCTGCCTGCGATCGTGCTGGCCATGTTGCTGGCCAAAGGCGCACTGAACGAGCGTATTGATACCTTTATCCGTGGCGTGGGTGATAACACCATTATCACCATGGTGCTGATTTACCTGCTGGCCGGTGCCTTTGCCAGTGTCAGCAAAGCTATTGGCGGCGTGGATGCCACCGTGGCACTGGGGCTGAACCTGGTGCCGTCGGGCATGGTGCTGCCGGGTCTGTTTGTGATTACCGCGCTGATTGCGACCTCGATGGGTACATCTATGGGTACGGTGGCAGCGATTGCGCCAATTGCCGTGGGCCTGACGGAAGCGACCGAGCTGCCGATCCTGCTGACCATTGGCACCGTTGTTGGTGGTGCGATGTTTGGTGATAACCTGTCGATCATCTCCGATACCACCATCGCCGCGACCCGAACTCAGGGCTGTGAGATGCGCGATAAATTCCGCATGAACCTGAAGATTGCGGCCCCTGCCGCCGCGCTAACGCTGGTCTGGCTGTACTTTCAAGGCACGAGTGGCATGGTAGAAAGCACCGGTCCGATCGAGCTTATTAAAGTATTGCCGTACCTGGCGGTGCTGGTACTGGCGGTCAGCGGGCTGAATGTGATGCTGGTGCTGCTCGGCGGTATTGTGCTGGCGGGGCTGGTTGGCCTGACTCAGCTGGCGGACTACAACGTGGCGCAGTTCGCCAAAGATATCTACGCCGGCTACAGCAATATGCAGGAGATTCTTATCCTGTCGATGCTGATTGGTGGCCTGGGCGCGATGATGCAGAAACAGGGCGGACTGGACTTCCTGGCTGATCTGATCAACCGCATCGCCCACCGCAACAGCAACCAGCGCCCTTCCCCACGGGCCGGTGAACTGAGCATCTCTACCGCCGTGGCGCTGACCAACGCCGCCACCGCCAACAACACGGTAGCGATTGTAATCAGCGGCGCACTGGCTAAAGATATCGCCAGCCGTTACGGCGTAGACCCACGCCGCAGCGCCAGCCTGATGGACATTTTTTCCTGTGTGGTACAGGGTCTGCTGCCCTACGGGGCGCAGATCCTGCTGGCTTCCTCCATCGCCAGCGTCTCGCCATTAGCACTGGCCGGTAGCATCCACTACTGCCTGGTGCTGGGTGCCGTTGCAATCGCCTCCATCCTGCTGGGCTGGCCAGGTGGTAAACGCGACGCGCATTAATATCTTGTAGCAGCCCGCTCCGCGGGCTGCTACAAGGGGCACAGCTTTTCATGTCATTTATAGTTAGTGCCGGGGTTCTTCCCGGTGAGGACACCGGTCCCACAGTAGAGCCCAACTTTTCCCTGTACGAGAATCCTGTGCATTACCACACATGGAGCGCAGGAACGAGTGTAAAGCTCCTGTATTACAAGGTATGGCTCAATTTTTTGAAGGAATCGTAAAGTCCCTTTTTTCTTTCAAGGCAAATTAATTCATCTGCAAGAACCGGACGGTCAGGTAGCTTGCATCGTATAGTCAGCGATATCACTTCATCCAAACGACCACTTCCAGGCAGACGATAAACGGTCATTCCAACAGTATAGTTTCTAGTCGGCGGATAGGTTTCTACAATATACTCTGTTTTAATCTGAACTTTTTCATCCGATTGTTTATACACAAAAACCTGAGACAAATCAGATAGCCTGTTACATTCCGTATTATTCTTGCACTTTACTTTAACGCTTTCTGCTTCAGGACGTAGCTTAGTAACTTTGTAACGTAATTCAGACTGGAAAAGTAAACGAGAGTCCATTACATTTATCACGTATGGGTCTAATTCAAGCAGACCAACGTCCGTTAAATCTTTAGCATACCCTGCAGTTTTATTAAATAATTCAGAGCTAGACCCATTATTCAGAACAGATGAAAAATAGTTATTAACTGACTGTTTCACTGCTGGTTCACGAGTGTACAGTTCATATATAGAACCAGGCCCATAACTCATCTTCGATGCTCTTGACAACAGCATTACGGTCAAATCAATTTTCCCGGAACGGAACTGACTTTCAGCATAATTGACAAACTCCTGGGCCTCCGAATAAGGTGAGTTTTTTTTGGTGATCTCATATCCACACCCATAGATAAAAAGATTAAAGATAACTATTACTACTACTTTAGCTAATTTTTCGTACATTAAACGATCCCTGTTGTCGTGGAACTTTTCATTATTTTTACCTATTTTATTATTTAATGGAACAAATAAGAATAGAACAGGTTCATTCCGTACCGATCATCTCTCATAACCACTTATCTCCTACTATGTAGGCTCAGATATAAATCAGCCTCTACCAAGCCCATTCCCGGTGAGGACACCGGTCCCACAGTAGAGCCCAGCCTCCACCGTAAAATCCCCGCGCCTAGCCACCACGCGCCCTTGACTCTGGACACTACTCGCCTCTGACATTAGCTGATATTGTCAATGCTTCGATGACGCCGCATCGCACCCATTGTTTTTTGCCAATTATGGTTTGTACCCGCTTAAAGGTAGTCAGACGTATGACGATGAGTGATATTGAAATCGCCCGCAACGCCCCGATTCAGCCCATTCAGCAGATCGCTGACCAGCTGGGCATCCCGGATACCGCCGTCAGCCCCTATGGTAAGCACAAGGCCAAGATTGACCTTGAATATCTGGCCACGCTGGAGAAGCGCCCTAATGGCAAGCTGATTCTGGTAACAGCCATTACCCCTACCCCTGCCGGGGAAGGTAAAACCACCACTACCGTTGGCCTCACCGACGGTCTGAACCGGATCGGTAAACAGGCCACCGCCTGCCTGCGTGAGCCCAGTCTGGGCCCCTGTTTTGGCATGAAAGGCGGGGCTGCCGGGGGTGGTTATGCTCAGGTGATTCCGATGGAGGATAT
>JAIBDV010000031.1 GCA_024686055.1 Neptuniibacter sp. | reverse complement strand
GACAGCCCTGAAGACATTTCACGGTGTGTCTGCGATTCGGTAGTACGTGCACCAATTGCAGACCAGGAGATCATATCCTGCAGGTACTGCGGGCTGATCGGGTCCAGTGCTTCCGTGGCCAGTGGCAGGCCCATTTCGGCCAGATCCAGCAACAGTTTACGGGCGATATGCAGGCCTTCTTCGATCTCAAAAGAGTCGTTGAGGTGAGGGTCGTTGATCAGACCTTTCCAGCCTACAGTTGTACGCGGCTTTTCAAAATAGACGCGCATGACCAGATAGAGAGAGTCTTTTACCTTTTCCTGCAATGCCTTGAGCTTGTGAGCATATTCAATCGCGGCCTCAGTGTCGTGGATAGAGCATGGGCCTATCACGACAAACAGGCGCTTGTCTTTGCGATCCAGAATATTGCGAATGACTTCCCGGCCTTCCATAACAGAGGCGGTAGCCGCTTCGCTCAGTGGCAGTTTGCGTTTGAGCTCTTCCGGTGAGATCAGAACCGTATTCGATTCGATATTAAGGTTTTCTACGCGTGTATCGGTCATGACATAGTTTCCTGGTACTGCGCGGCTTTATTAGATGTTCAAAGTGTCAGTGTTAGTGCCGCGATTGGGTGCTGCGCCCGATGTGAAGATACCGGTACGGGCAGCCTTTCCCGTGAGCATACGGTTACACTTTTAAAGTGCGAACTGGACTGTTGTACCACGATAAATCGTGGGGCGTAAGGGGCGGCTTATTGCTTTGCAACAAATTTCTACTTTGGTGGGGTGTTACAATAGTAGATTGCGCGCAAGGGCATTTTTGTACAATGTTACGAACTTTTCGCTTGGACGGTTGTCCCAGCGACGGTAACTAATCGGTTAAGGGCATCCTGTGGTTAAAAAGTTTTCGTTTTCAACGCTGTTAAGCCTGTTTGTAGTCTGGATGATGCTGCCGGTGGCTCAGGCTGGTCTGTTTGATAGTAATCCATTTGCCTCAAAACAGGGCCCGGTGGATGTTGAGCAGGCATTTGTTCTTCAGCCCTCTCAGCAGGCTAATGGCCAGTTACAGCTGCACTGGGAGATCCCGGATGATTACTATCTGTACCGGGACCGGATGACCATCGAGACCGATGACAGTATCAAAATACTGTCTGAGGTGAAATCGGACGCCAAAGAGAAAAATGATCCGTTATTCGGTCAGGTTTTTGTTTATAAGCATCAGGCTGATATCCGTCTGGCGTTAGCCAGCACTGGCACAGGGCCTGCGGACGGTAGTGTTACCGTGACATATCAGGGATGCTGGGAAGGGGGAATATGTTACCCGCCTGTCACCAAAACAGTCCCGGTAAACGCGGTGCCCGTTGCCGCAACGATGGTGCCTGCCAGCGTTGAGGCCCGGAACGCTGAACCGGCGGCGTCTGCTGCACTGCCACAATCGGAGCAGGACCGTTTTGCCAGCATGCTGCGTGATCGTTCACTGCTGCTGACGCTAGGGGCATTTTTCCTTGCCGGACTGGCGCTGTCATTTACGCCCTGTGTCTTTCCGATGATCCCCATCCTCTCCAGTATCATTGCCGGTCAGGGCGCGGCTATGACGACCGGGCGAGCGCTGCGTTATTCGCTGGTGTATGTACTGTCGGTGGCGGCGACTTACACGGTCATTGGTATTATCGCCGGGCTGTTTGGTGCTAACTTGCAGGCGGCATTCCAGGCACCCTGGGTGATCAGTCTGTTCAGTGCAGTGTTCGTGCTGCTGGCACTGTCAATGTTTGGCTTTTACGACCTGCAAATCCCCGCCAGCTGGCAGACGAAGCTGAGCCAGATTTCTAACAGTCAGCAGGGCGGTAATCTGATTGGCGTGGGGATTATGGGTTTGCTGTCGGCGTTAATTGTCGGCCCTTGTATGGCAGCCCCTCTGGCGGGTGCATTGATCTATATTGGCCAGACTGGTGACCCTTTACTTGGGGGGATGGCGCTGTTCAGTCTCAGTATGGGCATGGGTGTACCGCTGCTCGTCGTTGGCGCGTCTGCCGGGCGCTTATTGCCTAAAGCGGGTGGCTGGATGGATGGAGTTAAAGCCTTTTTCGGGGTGATGATGCTGGCGTTGGCAATCTGGATGATGGATCGCATTCTGCCCACCCAGATCACCATGCTGCTGGCGGCTATGCTACTGATTATCTCTGCGGTCTTTATGGGCGCACTGGATCGGTTGCCAGAAAATGTCAGTGGCTGGCGCAAGCTGCTTAAGGGCTCCGGGGTTCTGGGGCTGCTCTATGGTGTAGTGCTGGCTCTGGGGGTCTTTGCTGGAAGTCAGAGCTTTCTGCATCCATTGCAGGGGCTGGTCGCCGGTGGTTCTGTGCAGGAGAAAAAGCTGCCATTCAATGTTGTCACCACCTCTGGGCAACTGGATCTGTTGCTGGCTCAGGCGCAGCAGGCGGGACAGCCAGTGATGCTGGATTTCTATGCGGACTGGTGTATCAGCTGTGTCGAACTGGAGGAGTTCACCTTCAAGGATGCTGGTGTGATGCAGTCCCTGGCTGGCTTTATGCTGATCAAACTGGATCTGACCTCCAATGACGAGGAGGCGAAGCAGTTGTATAAGCGCTTTAATGTCATAGGCCCGCCAGCGTTGATATTCTATAGCCGCGCGGGCGTGGAGCTGAAAAATATGACGTTAATTGGCAATGTTGCACCGCAGGACTTTAGTCGCCATGTCGGCTTGATTGAAGGCTGATATCAGCCTTAAGAGCTGCGGGTACAGCCGTTGGTGCCTGCTTTCAGGTGAGAGAATGTTGTCAGGGCACTAAATAGATATATGCTTTGAACAACCGCTGGGCTACTCCCCAGCTTGAAGCTGAGTTTTATACCGTCAATAAAAAAGGCAGAGGGTAAGCCCTCTGCCTTTTGCGTTTTATGCTGCTGTTGTCACCCCATCAGATAACAAATTTGCCTGCTTCTGCTTTAAGGTCTGCCGCCAGCCCGGACAGCTTATTCACCTGCTGTTCGCTCTCTTTTGCATCGTGGGCGAGATCGTCTGCTACGCCGCGTATTGTCTGGCTATTACTGTTAATCTCGCTGCTGATTGCCGCCTGTTGTTCAGTCGCTGCTGAGATCTGCTCCGCCAGGATGTTTATATGCTGCACAGCACTGACTATCTGCGCCAGCATATCCTGAGCTTTGCTGGCATCCTGTACGCTATGCTGCGCCAGATCTCCACTGGCATCCATCAGTGTGGTTGCTTCCAGAGCAGAACGCTGTACAGAATCCATCACCTGCTGGATCTCACTGGTGGAGCTGCTGGTGCGTCTGGACAGGTTGCGTACCTCATCGGCAACAACGGCGAACCCCCGGCCAGCATCGCCTGCCCGGGCCGCTTCAATGGCGGCGTTTAATGCCAGCAGGTTGGTTTGGTCTGCAATCTCTTCGATCGTGCTTAGTATGCCGCTTATGTCCTGAGCGCTGGTGTTCAGCTGGGTAACCACCTGACTGGCGGTGCGAAGTTTTTCGGCCAGGTTGTTCACCGATTGCTGACTTTTTTCTACCTGGCCGATGCCTTCTTCGCCGAGGCGAAGTGTGTTGCGCACTTGCTGGCTGGTATCGTCCACGTGGCTGACAATGGCTGCCGTCGACTCAGCGAGCTGGCTGACCGCTTCCGCTACCTGGCTGGTTTCGGTCTGTTGCTGGTAGATTTTTTGGCCATTTTGTTCGGTCTTCTCGGCAATAATGCCTGACTGGGTACCCAGATCTGTCGCGGTGTGCTCAAGCTTGGTGATAACGGTATGCAGGAATTTCAGAAAGTGGTTAAAGTCAGTTGCGACTTTCCCTATCTCATCGGTACTGCGTGTATCAATCCGTTTGGTCAGATCCCCTTCACCTTTGGCAATAAAACTGAGTGCCTGACCGACAGTTTTAAGATCTGCCAGCAGGATATTGACGAGCAGAGTCACCGTGATGATAACAGCAATAGAGATGCCTGCACTGATGGCAATCTGGGTCGTCAGGGTTTCATCAAAGGCTCGCATCTCGGTACGTTTATCCACCTCAATACCCAATAGCCATGAAGAGCTGCTGATTTTCATCAGGCGTACCAGTTTTGTGCCGCCGCTGGTGTCTACTTCAATCAACTGGTTAGCGCTGGCCAGCGTATTCACCTGGGCAGGGTCAATCGTGGCATAGAGCTGGCTGATGGGCTGCAATTGAGCGCTGGACTGCTGGTGGGCAATCACTGTGCCTTTGTTATTGATTAAAAAGAGCTGGCTGTTGGCACCGGATTCAAAACTGGTGATTTCTTTAAACAGATCTTTTAGCTGCAAGTCGGCGCCGATGATGCCCGTAATCTTGCCATTGTTCTGCAGTGGACGGGCGATGGTGAACATCATCTCCTGGCTGGTTCTATCTTTGTAAGGGCCAATCAGAACCATCTTCTGGTCTGCCATCGCCTGCTTATACCAGGGGCGGCTTCGTGGGTCATAGTTGTTTACAAACAATGTGCGGCCATTGCTGCCAATGCGAGTGCCATCGGTTAAACCAGCAAAAATAGCAATAAAATCGCCAGCTTCCTTGGTCATATTAAGCTGTTCAATAAAGGCATCTTTTTCTGCTGGGCGGCTGGCCAGGGTGTTGAGCAGCTGATATTTGGAGCTAAGCCAGCTTTCAATCCCGGTACTGACGGCGTTAGAAACCCCTTGCACCCTTTGGTCAACGTTATCTTTTGTCAGGTCTGACAGGCGAAAAGCGGAGAAGCCTGTTAACGATAATGAGGTAATAAACACCGCAAAGATCGCCATCAAAATGATTTTTGCCCTGAGGGAAAATCCTTTCATGTATGTGGTCCTTTTTATTTTTATTGGGCAGCTGTCGCAGGCTGGTAGAGCTGGGCTATCAGAGTGGTATATAGCTATTAAAAGCTATTTCCAGTGCACTGCTACTGGCTGCAGAATGGCTCCAATATTAAGAGGAGTTGCTCAAAAATGCTATTAAATGAAAGGGTAAGCAAATATATAGTTGGCTTTAGTTCAGGTTAAGGTTTTGTTCATCTTTCGATGGCGGCGGGGCCGGTGTGATGAATCAACTTTGTCCAGGCCTTGTGTTTTATCTGTTGTAACCTGCTGATGTGGTGAAAGTTTGTACATAATGCGTGTCTTTATTTTGGATACGTAAACCGTATCATATGTTGTCTTTTCGTATCATTAATGTTGGTGTATGGTGAAGTAATAGTACTGTCTTCGTGGCTCTGGCCTTTACAGGGCCGGATAGAAAAGCATAACCGCCGTGGTGAAGCAGCTGAGAATAGCGCGCCTCGGTCAGCAACGTTTTAGAGGTAATAATGACGGATATCGCGATTTTGGTAGGGACTGAGTCTGGCAATGCACAAATGGTAGCCGATACGCTGCAGGAAGTGCTGGAAGCGTTAAGCCATGAAGTAACCCTGCATGAAGAACCAGAGGCTGATGTGGTTGATCTGGCGAATCGTGATGTGATGATTATCAGCTGTGCTACCCATGGTGACGGCGAGCTGCCAGATAATATCATTCCATTCTGTGATTATTTGAAAGAAACAAAGCCAGACCTGTCTCATATTCGTTATGGCATTGTGGCGCTGGGTGATCAGACCTATCACCAGACCTTTTGTCAGGCGGGGAAAGATGTTGATGCGATTCTCGCCAGCTGCGGTGCTGTGCGTATTGGGGAGCGTTTTGAAGTGGATGCCTGTACGCAGCCGTTACCCGATGAAGATGCACGAGACTGGGTAAAAGACTGGGTTGAACTGCTCTGAACTGTGTAATTTCAGTACGAGGATAATAAAAATGCATGTATACGCCATTGATGGCATTACCCCTGTGGTTGACCCTACCGCCTTTGTTCACCCGACAGCGGTGCTGATCGGCGATGTGATTGTCGGACCGCGCTGTTATGTCGGGCCAGCGGCCTGCCTGCGCGGTGACTTTGGTCGGCTGATTCTGAAAGAAGGGGCCAACCTGCAGGATACCTGCGTGATGCACGGCTTCCCGAACACGGATACGGTGGTGGAAGAGGATGGCCACATTGGCCATGGTGCAGTACTACATGGTTGTGTGGTGAAGAAGAATGCGCTGGTGGGGATGAATGCGGTGATCATGGACGGTGCGGTTGTCGGTGAGTCATCGATTGTTGCGGCGATGGGCTTTGTGAAAGCAAAGTTTGAAGTGCCGGACCGTACCCTGGTTGCGGGCTCTCCGGCGCGGGTGATCCGTGAGCTAAGCGATAAGGAGGTCGCCTGGAAAGCTGCTGGCACTCGCCAGTATCAGGATCTCGCCGTGCGCAGTCTGACCACTATGGAGCGGGTTGAACCGCTGACTGAAGTGGAGCCAGATCGTAAACGGATGGAGATTGAGACCAGCGATGTTATTCCGTTGTATCAGGCCAAAGCAGAAGGCTGACCCCATATAAACAACGGCTCATCCGGTCTGCCGTTCGGCTGAAGGCTGGTAAAAATGCGGCCACTGCTGTTGCACAACCGGGCCATCATCGGCCATGGTGTGACAGCTGTTCAGCATCGGTGGTGGCTGATGGCCATCAGACCAGTTCTCACGGGCTTCGCGGGCGGCATGGGTCGCCTGAAAAGCGGTGGTTGCCACGGGGCCGAGCAGTTCCAGCAGGTGAGTACAGCCCTGAGTACCGCTGAACAGTTCGCGGGTTTTACGGGTAAAACCTGGCGCGATCTGTAGTCCGATCAGCTGTTTATAGTGCTCGGTAATACTGGGGCAGATGCGGTAGGGGGTGTAATCCATACTGGCCGCAACATCCAGGATGTTCAGTTTTAGATCAATCGTGAGTCGGATCGACATGCCGTGCAGTGGCTCGCCTGCCGGGATGATGCCATTGTTGCGCTCTTTACAGGTCAGGTCTGCGGTTTTCAGATCAGTCAGGTGCCCCTCAATATCCCAGAGTCCATCCTCACGGGCATAGCCTTCGCATAAAACGCGGCGGGTGTGGTGTAGCTTACGTGGCTGGGGAGAGGGCAGTGGCATAGTGGGACAGCTTCCTTTGATACGGCGAAAGGGTCGGGTCGGGGATTATACTGATTTTTAGGCAGATGTATCGTCAGAACGCCCAGCGACTGAGGCTGGGCGTTCTGAGGGTGGGGTATCGGAGGCTGGTGTTGATCAGTTCAGTAGTGCCAGCATCTGTTCGACAGAAGTGAATTTCTCCCGTGGCTTGCCATTCTCGGCACGGGCCAGTTCAGCCTGGTTAATCGTCTGCCAGTCGGTAAATGACACGACACAGACCCCACGCTCTGCCAGCAGTGGCCCCGTTACGTCATAGCCTGCACGGTTGCCTTGTGGAGGGGTGCTCTCCAGGTCGGCTATTATCTGTTTGGCAACCGCCATGGAGTCGGCACGGTTAGCCGGGATAACGCCCTGGGGGCCGCGTTTACACCAGCCAGCGGTATAGACGCCTGCTTCTACGCAGCCCTCATCGTTTTTGACAATGCCCCGAGTTTCATCAAAAGGCATGCCGTCGATGGCTTCGCTACGATAGCCGATGGCTGGGATGACCGTTTGTACATCCAGCTGGAATGTTTCACCTGATGGCTGAGCACGGCCATCAACCAGCGTGTTTCTTTCCAGTTTAAGGCCACAGACTTTGCCGTTATCACCGATGATGTTTACCGGCGATGCGCAGAACATCAGATGCAGGCGTACTGGCTTGCTGTCTGGCATATTGATGGCATAACTGCGCAGGGTCTCGAGATTTTTTTCGATCGCTTTAGCGGCTTTTGGGTCCATGTCATCGGGCAAACTGCCGGGGAGCTGTGCAGGCTCTACCAGAGCGACGCAGCGCTCCAGTTCGCCAAATTCACTTAGTTCAACATTGGTGAAGCTGGCCTCGACGGCACCGCGACGGCCGATCAGATAGATGTCCTGCACCGGCGAGGCCGCAATGGCTGCCTGGGCGGCGGCGGTAATATCCGAACTGTCCATCTCGCTGCTGGTTTTGGCCAGGATACGGGCGATATCCAGTGCGACATTGCCGTTACCAATAATGGCAATGCCACTGCTGTTAAGGTCCGGGTTCAGCCCGGCCTGGTCCGGGTGGCCGTTATACCAGGCGACAAATTCACCGGAACCATAGACGCCGGCCAGATCTTCACCTGGGATACCCAGTTTACGATCACGCAGTGCGCCGATGGTCAGAGCGATCACATCATAGTTTTGCTTGAGCTCGTCGTAGCTCAGATCGCTACCAATGTTGACGTTACCGACGAAGCGGACATTGTCCCGGCTCAGGGTGCGTTCAAACTGACGGACAATATTTTTGGTGCCCTGATGGTCCGGTGCCACACCGGCTCGAACCAGGCCAAACGGTGTTGGCAGGCGGTCAAAAATATCGACCTGTGCGTCGGCGACTTTCTTCGACAGCATATCGGCGATATAGCAACCTGACGGGCCGCTGCCCACAATCGCGATGTTGATCATAACTCTGTCTCCAATAATTCAGCGGCCAGCCTGGGCTGGCTTTCCAGTTGTTGTTGTTTTCTGGCGCCCTGTCATCGGGAGAGAAAGTGACAAGTGCAGTGCTATACGGGTGTTATTAAGTGGCCGCAGCCGCTATTTCTGTTACAAACCGCCAAAGCGCTTATAAAAACCTGGAGCGGGTTCTGGCAGTGGGCCGTCCGCGGTTTCCTGGGTATCGGTCAGGTGCTGTTCTGCACCGGTCTGAATCAGGCGGTAAATATTACGACACAGAATGCGTGCCGAGGTGCCAGCCCAGTCGGCGGGCAGCAGTTTTTCTGGCAGTAGCGGGTCTCGCAGCAGTAGTCGGCGATAATGGTGGATCAGCAGGGTGCGCAGCTGAAAACACTGCTCATGGTCCAGGCTTTCTGCCCCTTCAAGTGCTCGCAAGATGGGCCTGAACTGGTCCAGAAATAACTGATAGTTATCGCTCAGGGCTTGCAGGTTCCAGCATTCATGCACCATTTCTTTCAAGGGGGCAGAGGTATGGCTACCGACCAGTTGTGATTCCATATGGATCACATCACCAGTGACACACAACTCCTGCAGGGTGTTATTCACCTCCTGCATATCTGCCATTGGGTGGGCCATCATGCCAGGGGCAACGTTACCGAAGCCTTGCCATTCCAGCTCTTTTTTCACCACTTTTTTCAGCTCGTTGTCCAGCTGGGTGGTGATAACCATATCCCATTTGCCATCCCACTCCGGGTACAGCTCGGCATAGATGCGTTTGAATGCACTTTCAAAGCGCCGACGTCCGGTGTCGGTCAGGCTGTAATAGCTGCGTCGGCCGACCTGAGTTGACGTCAGCCAGCCTTCTTTCGTCAGTCGAAATATAGACGTCCGCACCAGACGCTGGTTTAGTCCGAGTGGTTCCAGCAGCTTGATCAGGCTGCCAAGCCACACCGTACCGCCGCGTGGCGAGATGGCATCGCCATAAATAGTGATGATCAGGGAGCCGCCACGAATCGGCCTTTGTGCTTTGAACTCTTCAGCGAGTTCTTCAATACAGCGAAGTTTAGTCATTCAGAACCGTAACACGATAAGGCCAGGTTATTCCGCGGCTGGCTGATAGCCCTGAAGTCCGCGAACTGCGTGAATTCTAAGGTTAAACCCCCCTGTCATCAACTTCCTGCTGGACGATGAGTCTGTCAGTAACAGCCACAACGAAAGTGTTGACATGAACGGAATGATACACTAATTTTGTTTTCGGCGTCGAATTTTGTGTCATAATACACAGGGTTGGGAGAGCGGCGTTTAATCAGGTTTGCGATAGTTAATGTGCGAATAATCGGAGAATAAGAAATGAAAACCTACGATAAGGGTGACAAGCTGCCGGAACACTACAAGGAATGTCTGATCAACCTGATGACGTTCCAGGCGGATTCTGAATACGCCGGTGCTCAGCGTGTAGCTGAAAACCACCGTTTCGCGCCGCGTCCGGAAGAAGCGTACCGTCTGTCCAAAAAAGTCATGGAAGAGATGGGCCACGGTTACTACATCTGGAACCTGCTGCGTGACCTGGACGTTGATGTAGACAGCCGTCTGCACCACCTGGCGTCTAACTCCGAAAACCCGGATCCAAAAATCGTTAACGTGATCAACGGCTTCCGTAAGGAAAACTGGTCGGCGTTTTTTGAATGCTGGGAAGATGTTGCTCTGTTCTCTACTGTCGTCACCCCGGCTGCTGTGGCCTTCCTGGGTCAGTACCGTGATTGTTCTTACCTGCCATGGGCGCGGGTGAACGTACGTATTCACAAAGAAGAGCATGGTCATCTGGCGTTCGGTGTCTGGGCATCCAAGCGTTGCATCGAATTCGGCGGAGATAAAACCCGTGAGTTCATGCAGGAACGTATTGCCAAGTTCATGCAGATGGGCCTGGGTTTCTATGGCCGTCCATCCAAAGGTAAAGGCTCATCAGAGATGTTTGACATCTACCATGAGTACGGCCTGAAAGTGAAAACCCCGGAAGAGTTACAGGCTGAATACCTGGAACTGCTGGAAGATCGTCTGACAGATATCGGTTTCGAAGTGCCTAAGGGTGTGGAAGCGGATTACGATATGCGTACCGGTTACGGTGCTGACTAACTAAGTAAGAAGGAGTGTCCACCATGATCGTACCATCCCCGGATCAGCTGGTTGAAGATAATGTAAGTGTGCTAGCCAAATTTGGTTATCAGCCTTTTGGTGGTGTCGATGAGGACTGGTCGGCCATGTGGACGCTGCTTAAAGGCGACTTCACGACAGTGGAAATGCCAGATATCGCAGACTTTGGCGGATTGTCATTGAGCCAGCAGGAAGCGGCGAAAATCTACATGCGTCGCCGCCTGATTGCGGATCGATTTTTTGAAGAATGCCGCAAAGGTCAGGCTGAGCTTTACCAGGGTATTGATACCGAGCTGGTAGAGCGTTACACCCTGGCGCGCGATGCCTATGAAGACAGCGTTAACCACTTTGGTGAAGCGCGGGAAAAACTGGCAGATGTGTTACGAGGCGTGTACTGGTAATTCTGCGCGTTTGTATGATGTAAAAAGGCCACCTTGACATTATCAGGTGGCTTTTTTGTGTCTATTAAGTGGCAGAGGGGAGGTAAAGCTAAGCAAACCCTCTTGATAGTTATCAATGTATCCGGGATTAGCGGTTAAAACCGGCTGCTCAGGTACGAAAGGAGAAACGGTTTCAGGCTGAGTCCTTGGTATGCTACCCCGCACAGGCAGAGGGCCTGTGGTGAGCATATTCGGTTAGATCTGCTGTTGTGTATCTGATGTACAGCGGGGAACGAGGAGGTCGAGGTAAAGTGATACGTTATTCGGTTATACGTATGGCATCACAGATGCTGATTTTGTTGCTAGCAATCGTTGCTACGGCAGCGTCGGCAATGGAGGCTGTGCGTATCGGCTCCTTTCTCGCATTAAGTGGTCCGGCTGCGTACCTGGGGCAGCCGGAACTGAAAACGCTCCAGCTCTATATTGATAAGCTTAATGCCGAAGGCGGTGTGCTCGGCCGCTCTCTTGAGCTGGTGTACTACGATACGGGCGGCAGCGCCGGTGAGGCCAGAAAGGCCGTTAAGCGGCTGATTAATAAGGATAAGGTTGATTTTCTGATTGGTGGGACCACATCAGGTGCCTCGATGGCGGTGATTCCGCTAGTCACGCGAGCCAAAATTCCTTTTATCTCTCTGGCCGGTGCCAACGCGATTGTCGAGCCGGTGAAACACTGGGTGTTCAAAACGCCCCACACAGACCGTATGGCGGTGGCAAAAGTCTTCGATGACATGCATAGCCGGGGAATCCGCCGTGTGGCGTTGATTTCCGGGCGCGGAGGTTTTGGGAAGTCTGGCCGACGTCAGGCGCTGGATCTTGCTGCCGGGTACGACATAGAAATTATTGCGGACGAAAGTTACGGCCCGGTTGACCAGGAAATTGACCGTCAGCGTCGGCGTATCTTCAGCCAGGAAGATATTGATGTCGTTTTTAATATCGGTTTTGGTGAAGGGCCTGCCATGGTGACGAAGCAGTTGCGGCGCCATCATCCAGGTGTAGCGTTGTATCAGTCCCACGGCGTTGCTTCCCAGCGTTACATTGAGCTCGCTGGTCAGGCAGTAGAAAGCGTGCGTTTACCGGCAGCAGCGTTACTGGTCGCTGATCAGCTACCAGAACAGAATGCGCAGCGTGAACTGTTGCTTGATTTTCGTCGATACTACTGGAATCACTATGGCGAGCCGGTGTCCACGTTCGGCGGTCATGCATGGGATGCGCTGATGTTAGCCGTGCAGGCGATGCGTGATGCCCAGACCCTCAATCCCTTTGCTGTAAGGGATGCGCTGGAGCGTGTCCACGGCTTTATTGGCACCGGTGGGGTTGTCAATATGAGTCCGGATGATCACCTCGGGCTGGGAGTGGATGCGTTTAAAATGCTTGAAATTCGGCAGGGACACTGGGTCTTGGCAGAATAATCTGGCCCGATATGTACAGAGAGGCTCAGGGGGTGTATTGTTAATATGTTAAGTATTTTTTTATTTCCATAACAGAAACAATGTTGTGATCCGGCCTTCGGTTATAGCGTTGTAAAAATAGGATATTGTTTGACCGTTATCAACGGATAGCCTGCAGTCAGGTACAGCCTGTACAGCAGCGGGATAACCTGATACAAATAAGCCGTCTAGATGCATAATTTCTGTAGTATTAGAAAGTACGCAGTAATGCTGGCCTCAGGTCAGGGCATGCACATTTCCAGTAGCAGTGAACGCTGCTGGCATTATAAAAATAACCAATCGCGTAGTAAGCGCGTGTCTCATGCCAGGAGATTTAAAATGATCAGAAGAAACTTCCTTAAAACAGCGGCAGCAGTATCGCTGGGCCTTTCACTGTCTGCCGGTGCAATGGCGGATACAACGATGCGAATCGCCAGCTGGTTGCCACCGACTCACCCTCAGAATGCGGTAGTCTGGCCGACCTGGGGTAAGTGGATTGAAGAGGCAACGCAAGGTCGGGTGAAAATCAAGATTGAATATGGCATGGGCCACCCGAAAACAATGTTTGAACTGGTTGAGGATGGCGTTGTTGATGCCAGCTTCAGTTACCACGGTTATGCACCAGGTCGCTTCAAGCTGACTCAGGCGGTTGAACAGCCATTGCTCGGTGCCAGCGCAGAAGCGGCATCTGTTGCCCACTGGCGTATTAACGAGAAGTACTTCGCCAAGGCGCAGGAGCATGAAGGTCTGGTACTGGCGGCATTGTTTACCCACGGTCCTGGTCAGATCCATATGGCGGATCCAATTAATTCACTGGCTGACCTTAAGGGTAAAAAAATCCGTATTGGCGGTGGCGTCCAGGGTGAGCTGGGTAAGCGTCTGGGTGTGACGGCGGTAGGCGCACCTGCACCTAAAGTGTATGAAATGATGCAGCAGGGCGTTATCGACGGCGTTTTCATCCCGATGGGTGAGCAGAAAACGCTGCGCCTGAAAGAGGTTGCACGCAATGTAGTAGCGCTGCCGGGCGGCATGTACCTGGGCAGCTTCTCCATGTTCATGAACCCTGAGTTCCTTGATGGCCTGAGCGCTAAAGACCGCGAAGCGGTGCTGAGTGTATCAGGTGAAAAACTG
>JAIBDV010000167.1 GCA_024686055.1 Neptuniibacter sp. | reverse complement strand
CTGCATGGTCCCGGTGGCGAAGACGGCAGTATGCAGGGGGCACTGCAGGCAATGCAGCTTCCCTATACCGGCTCGCGGGTGCTCGGTTCAGCCCTGGCCATGGATAAATTGCGCAGTAAGCAGTTATGGCAGGGCATTGATCTGGCCACTGGTGGGTTTGTGCGCCTTGAGGATGATACTCAATGGCAGCAGGTGATAGATCGTTTCGGCAAGGTGTTTGTCAAGCCGACCTGCGAGGGTTCCAGTTTCGGAATGACGTGCGCCGCAAGCGCCGGAGAGCTGGAACACGCGTACAGGGTCGCCAGCGAGTATGGCGGTGGCGTGTTGGCAGAACAATTTATAGATGGCCCGGAATACACAGTCGCTATCCTGGGCGATACCGCGTTGCCAGCCATCAAGCTGGAGACGGATAACGAATTCTATGACTACGACGCGAAGTACCTTTCGGACGATACCCGCTACCTCTGCCCCTGTGGCCTGACCGCACAAGAGGAGGCGGCTATTGGCGCTCTGTCCTTGCGAGCATTTCAGTCTTTGGAGTGCGGGGTCTGGGGCCGGGTGGACCTTATGCGCGATCGGGCTGGGGAGTTTTATGTACTCGAAGTGAACACCATCCCAGGCATGACGTCGCACAGTCTGGTCCCCATGGCGGCTAAAGCTGCAGGCATGGACATTGAGTTACTGGTGGAGCGCATTGTTGAATTGAGCCTGGACGGGTGGCGTTAATGCGAATGACAAACCCCAAAAAGCGAAATGAAAAGTCGGCAGCCACCACCCGCGGCCGCAAATCGGCCCAGGGCGCAACCCGCAAGGGGCCGGCTGTGAAGCTGAAGCGCAAGCCATCGGCATGGCTTAACCGGCTGATCATTCTCACCGGTGCCGGCGTGGTGATGGTGGCGGGGCTGCAGGCTTACATCACACTGCAGTCTATTGCGGTGCGGCACATAACAGTGACTGGGGAACTGGAGCACACCCGCACCGGCCTCGTCCAGGACATGGTGCAACCGGCTCTTGTGGGAGGGTTTTTACGTGCGGATCTGCAACGCATCAGGGCTCAACTGGAAGAGCTGCCCTGGATTTATCAGGCCACGGTTCAGCGTCGCTGGCCCAATGCACTTGAAATCCACGTGATTGAACAGCTGCCGATTGCCCGCTGGGGAGAGAGCGACTTCCTGAATCACGAGGGGGAGGTGTTCCGCTCGGACTCGAGCAAGGAGTGGCAGGCACTGCCTCGATTGCGTGGGCCCGAGGGCAGCGCCCAGGCCATGGTGGCAGGTTACCAGCGCATCGTGGAAATTCTGAGACCACTGCAGCTGGCGATAGCGCAACTTACCGTGGATGAGCGGGGGCAGGTTGATGTGGTGCTGGAAGGCGGCATGCAGTTGTTGCTGGGAGGCGAAGATTTCCTCGAGCGCATGCATCGATTTGTTGCAATTTACCGCACAGAGCTTAGCGCCAGAGCGGCTGAAGTGGAGCGCGTGGATTTGCGCTACGAAACCGGCATTGCGGTGGCTTTTAGTGAAGATTCGTCCCGGGTGGCGGGGTTATAAATCAATAACAAGTAGGTCAGGGGAGACACTGCCATGGGCAGCGTGCAAGACAAAAAAATGATCGTCGGCCTGGATATTGGTACTTCCAAGGTCGTAGCGATTGTTGGGGAAATTGGGCTGGAGGGTAGTATCGAAGTAGTCGGTATTGGCTCGCACCCTTCCAAGGGTATGAAAAAGGGTGTTGTAGTAAATATTGAGTCTACCGTGCAATCCATTCAGCGAGCGGTGGAAGAAGCCGAGTTGATGGCGGGCTGCCAGATTCACTCGGTCTACGTGGGTATTGCTGGCAGCCATATTCGCAGCCTCAATTCCCACGGCATCGTTGCGATAAAGGACCGGGAAGTCTTCGGGCTGGACCTGGAGCGGGTCATCGATGCGGCGCAAGCGGTGGCGATACCGGCTGACCAGAAGATACTGCACATTCTTCCGCAGGAATATGTCATTGATAATCAGGAAGGCATCAAGGAGCCATTGGGCATGTCTGGTGTCCGTCTTGAAGCCAAAGTGCATCTGGTGACCGGTTCGGCCAACTCGGTACAGAATATCGATAAGTGTATTCGTCGCTGCGGGCTGGATGTGGATGCCATTGTGCTGGAGCAGCTGGCATCCAGCTTCTCAGTACTGACCGAAGACGAGAAAGAGCTGGGTGTGTGTGTGGTTGATATCGGTGGGGGGACTACCGATATCGCTATCTTCACCGCCGGGGCGATTCGTCATACCGGGGTCATCCCGATTGCCGGTGATCAGGTTACCAATGACATTGCGATGGCATTGCGTACACCAAGCCAGCATGCGGAAGATATCAAGATCAAATACGCCAGTGCACTGGCGCAGCTGGCCAGCAGTGGTGAAACCATCAAGGTACCGAGCGTGGGTGATCGCCCACCGCGTGACCTGTCCCGTCAGGCGTTGGCGGAAGTGGTTGAACCACGTTACGACGAGCTGTTTACCCTGGTGCAGGGTGAGCTGCGACGCTCTGGCTATGAAGACCTGGTTGCTGCAGGCATCGTTTTAACAGGGGGTACCTCCAAGATGGAAGGCGCGGTTGAGCTGGCAGAGGAAATTTTCCATATGCCTGTTCGTCTGGCCAAGCCCAGCGGTATCCGAGGCATGGAAGACATCATGCAGAACCCAATATATGCCACTGGCATGGGACTGCTGCTTTATGCTCGACAGAATATGGCACGAACAGAGTCCAACTCAGCGGTGCAGGACGAGCCACCGGTTATAGAGAGGGAACCACCAAGAGGCTTACTGGATCGGATGAGAGCCTGGTTCCAGGGGAATTATTAATCGGTCCTGATTAGAACCGACAGAGACGAATATCACCGACCGCATCTGACACGAGGGTATGGCAGGTGCAAACGGGAGGAGTGGCAAATGTTTGAATTGGTGAATAGCGTAGCGCAGAACGCAGTAATTAAAGTCGTTGGCGTAGGCGGTGGTGGCGGTAATGCCGTTGAACATATGGTGGCGAGCGATGTGGAGGGGGTAGAGTTTATCTGCGCCAACACTGATGCTCAGGCACTGGACAAAATGCAGACTAAAACAGTTCTGCAGATTGGTACCGAGGTAACCAAAGGGTTGGGCGCAGGTGCTAACCCGGAAGTGGGTCGTCAGGCGGCACAGGAAGACCGTGAGCGCATTGCTGAGATGCTGGTAGGTGCCGATATGGTGTTTATCACTGCAGGCATGGGTGGCGGTACTGGTACGGGTGCGGCACCGATTGTGGCTGAAGTGGCCAAAGAACTGGGTATCCTGACCGTGGCAGTGGTGACCAAGCCCTTCCCGTTTGAGGGCCGTAAACGCTCATCGATTGCGGTTGATGGTATCAAACAGTTGCGAGATATCGTTGACTCACTGATTATCATTCCAAACGAGAAACTGATGCAGGTGCTGGGCCGTAATGCCAGCCTGCTGACGGCTTTTAGCACGGCTAATGATGTGCTTAAAGGCGCCGTTCAGGGTATCTCTGATTTAATCATGCGTCCGGGTATGATTAACGTCGACTTTGCCGACGTACGTACGGTGATGTCTGAAATGGGCATGGCCATGATGGGCACCGGTGCCGGTACCGGTGAAGATCGCGCACTGGTCGCCGCGGAAGCAGCAATCAAGAGCCCGCTGCTGGAAGATATCGACCTCAAAGGCGCATCAGGTTTGCTGGTGAATATCACCGCAGGTCTGGATCTGAGTCTGGGTGAGTTCTCCGAAGTGGGTAGCCTGGTTGAGGAATATGCCTCTGATGAAGCCACCATTGTGGTGGGTACCGTTATCGATCCTGAACTGACCGATGAACTGCGAGTGACAGTTGTGGCAACGGGTCTGGACAAGGCCCGTGACGATATCCGTGTGGTTACTGACAACACGGCTAAACAGGCCCAGCCAACTCAGGCGCAGATCAATATGCAGTATGATGATATTGAGCTGCCGACTGTGCTGCGTCGGCGTAAGGACGAGGCGTTGCTGGATAAGGCCACAGCAGGCGTTAATATCAAGCAACAGGCGGTGAAAGAAAGCCAGAAGTCGACAGAAAAACGTGAAGGGGACGATGAGATGAGCTACCTGGACATCCCGACCTTCCTGCGTCGTCAGGCTGACTAAACTAAAGTGTAAGGGTTGAAGCAAGTTAGTCCATTTTGGTAACATGGCTTGTTAATTTGGCCTCACTCTTTTTCGGCGGAAAGAATGATCAGACAGAGAACACTGAAAAACAGTATTAAAGCGACTGGCATCGGTCTGCACACCGGTAGCAAAGTATACTTGACGCTCAAGCCAGCGCCCGTGGATACAGGGATCGTGTTCCGTCGTGTTGACTGTGACCCCGTGGTTGAGATCGATGCGCGTGCGCACAATGTCTCGGATACCACCCTGTCCACCAACCTGGCGAAGGATGGTGTACGTATTGCGACGGTAGAACACCTGTTGTCGGCACTGGCGGGGTTGGGCATTGATAATGCCTACGTAGAGTTGAGTGCGGAAGAAGTGCCTATTATGGACGGCAGTGCAGCGCCGTTTGTATTCCTGATTCAGTCTGCGGGCATCGCAGAACAGGATGCACCCAAGCAGTTTATTCGCATCAAGAAAGAAGTCACTGTCAGCGCAGATGGCAAAACAGCGACCTTTCGTCCATTCAATGGCTTCAAAGTCGGTTTCCGAATCGATTTTGATCATCCCGCCTTTGAAGGACGTAACTCCGAAGCGTGTCTGGACTTTTCCAGCACATCCTTTGTGAAAGAAGTCAGCCGGGCACGTACCTTTGGTTTTATGCGTGATATTGAATATCTACGTTCGCAAAACCTGGTATTAGGCGGCAATTTTGACAATGCCATCGTGGTAGACGATTACCGGATTCTCAATGAAGACGGTCTGCGTTACGAAGATGAATTCGTCAAACACAAAGTACTGGATGCCGTTGGCGACCTTTACCTGCTGGGTAAAAGTCTGATCGGCGAGTTCTTTGGTGATAAATCAGGCCACAATCTGAATAACATGCTACTGCGTAAGTTGCTGGAGCAGACGGATGCCTGGGAAGTTGTCACCTTTGAAGGTGAAGCGGCGCAGAATGCACCGATTTCTTATCAGAAGCCTGTTACGGCTGTCTGATTGCTGTTATCTGATCCGCAAAAGTCGAGCCTGGTGCTCGACTTTTTTCGTTTTGGGCGATGAGAATCAGCATAAATTGATTACCCCCACTAAATAATTGCCTCTTGAGATTCTATTCAGCGCCCCAATATGGGTAGAATGGCAGGCCGACGACGGTGGGGGCTATACAAGGTAAGGCTGAGTTGTGCGCAACCTCCCTTATCATTAAGCGTCACGGCTGTGACTGAGAGGGTAACCGCTGCCGGGTTACCTTGTATGACTCCCAATCTTCCCGTCGCGGGAATGACTTTAGTATTCAATAGGTTGATTATTACAGCATGCTGGGCTCACTGTTTAAAAAGGTCTTCGGAAGTAAGAACGATCGCGAACTCAAACGTATGGGTCGGATCGTTAAACAGATTAACGCGCTGGAAGCAGAGCTGGAGTCACTGAGTGATGACCAGCTGAAGGCCAAAACAGACGAGTTCCGCGAACGTCTTGCCGGTGATGCTACGCTGGAGCAGTTGCTGCCAGAAGCATTCGCCGTGGTTCGTGAAGCGTCTAAGCGCGTTATGGATATGCGCCACTTCGATATGCAAATGATCGGTGGTATCTCGCTGCATGACGGCAAAGTTGCCGAAATGCGTACCGGTGAAGGTAAAACCCTGGTAGGTACACTGCCTGTTTACCTGAATGCTCTGGGCGGCGATGGTGTCCACGTGGTTACCGTGAACGACTATCTGGCCAGCCGTGATGCTGAGTGGATGCGTCCACTGTATGAAGCGCTGGGTATGCGGGTAGGGGTGGTGCTGTCACAGCAGGACCCTGAAACCAAGCGGGCTGCCTACAACTCTGACATCACCTATGGCACCAACAACGAATTTGGTTTTGATTACCTGCGCGACAACATGGCGTTCAGCCTTGATGAAAAAGTGCAGCGTGATTTCAACTTCGCCGTGGTCGATGAAGTTGACTCCATCCTGATTGATGAAGCCCGTACGCCGTTGATCATCTCCGGTCCGGCTGAAGATGGTTCCGCCACTTACCATGCGGTTAACCTGCTGATCCCGCAGCTGGAACAGTTCCATGGCGAGATCGACATCAAAGACGAGAGTCAGGTGATCGATGAGCACTTTGTGGTGGATGAGAAAAACCGCACGGTTGAGATGACTGAAGCCGGTCATCAGTATGTGGAGCAGCTACTGACCAGGGAAGGCCTGCTCAAAGAAGGTGAAAGCCTGTATGCACCGCATAACCTGAACCTGTTGCACCATGTGCTGGCAGGTTTACGTGCGCATAACCTGTTCCAGCGTGACCGTGACTACATTGTCCAGGAAAATCAGGTGGTGATCGTTGATGAGCACACCGGGCGTATTATGCCGGGTCGTCGCTGGTCTGAAGGCCTGCATCAGGCGGTAGAAGCCAAAGAAGGCGTGGATATCCAGCTGGAAAGTCAGACCCTGGCCTCTACCACCTTCCAGAACTACTTCCGTCTGT
>JAIBDV010000380.1 GCA_024686055.1 Neptuniibacter sp. | reverse complement strand
GTGCGCTTTAAGCGTGATGACTATGGTCAGCAGCTGACGCTTCGGCACCTGCTGTCGCACTCAACCGGCCTGATTCCCCAGGCGTACACCAATCTGATTGAGGATAACGTCCCCTACCGCAAGGTCGTAAAGCGGCTACGTGAGGTCGACTTTGTCTGTCCGCCTGGGCGCTGTTATGGTTATCAGAACGTGGTGTTCAGCCTGGCGGGCGATATGATCGAGGCCATCAGTGGTAAGGACTATAATACGTTTGTTCAGCAACGGCTGCTGACGCCGCTAAAAATGAACACGGCTTCATTGGGCTATAAAGCTTTTAAAGCCGAGAAAAACCGGGCAACCCCGCATATCAAGATCCGCAAACGCTGGCGTCCAGCACGGGTGTTACCCACGTACTATCGCATATCGCCCGCGGCGGGGGTAAACGCATCCATTAACGATATGGGGCAATGGCTGCTGGCACAATTGGGCCAACGGCCTGACGTGTTATCTGGTCGTCTGCTGGATAGCTTGCAGGCGCCGGTGATTCGCAACACCCGGCGTCAGTCCCACTTTCGCTCGCATAAACTGCTGGGCGCAACCTGGTATGGACTGGGCTGGCGGGTGTTCAATTTTGGCCCTTACCAGAACTTTGTGTATCACGGAGGGTGGGTCAAGGGCAGTCGAGCGATGATGGTGTTTAATCGGGAGCTGCAGATGGGGATGGTGTTTCTGACCAATGCGGAAACAAAGCTGGCACGTAAAGTCGTGTTCAGGTTTCTGGATCTTTATCTCAAGCACAAAGTGTGACAGGCGGTGCGGTCTCTTGATCCGCAGTGCCGGTTCTGGCAGGCCGTTGTATTACCCTGGACCTGGTATAGTGGAGAAGCGTAGTGGAGCAACTCGGATTAATTCTGACTGCCATTATTGTGTGCAGCCTGCTGACCGCATTGTTAACACAGCTGTTAGGGCGTCTGCGTGCTAACCGTAACCTGCGGCTGGAAACCATCCTGCAAGAACAGAAAGAGTGGCGCGAACGGGTCAGTAAACTGGTGGTTAACAGCCGCCATGCCTTTGACCAACGGGATCTGATGCTGTTTAACCGCATTGGTGCTGAGCTGCGTGTGCGACTGGACCCGGATGATCGTGAAGACGCAGTGATTCTACAGTTGTGCAAAGACATTGTGCAGGACTGGGATGAAGAGAAACTCGAAGAGTTGCATGACCGGATTGCCTACCGGGTTAAATACGACTGGGATCAGACCCGTCGTGAAGTTTCTTCTTCGCTATTTTATCGCTACCTGTTCGCACTGATGGTGACGTTCTATATCACCGTGTACGCCTATGTTGAGGGAATGCTGGGGATCAAGCCCGAGCTGCTTGAAGGAGTGGGGGCAGTGCAACTGGTCATGGGCGGCGGTATTGTGCTGGTTGCGCTATGGCTGGTGCTAAACTTCCTTGGTCATCGGGACAGCAAAGTTCTGTCCTTGCTGTTGGGGAACCCGGTGCGCAAACGGTATAAAAAACGCGCTTCCAAAAGCAAAGCAGCCGTTGTGAGTGAGGTTAAAAAAGCGCCTGAGCCGGTACGTAAACCCATGGTCAAGCCTGCGTCAGAATCAGCTCCAGTTGCCTCACGCAAAGCTGTCTCAGCCCATGCGGCGGCTGTCCGTAAAGTCCCGTTAAAAGAGATTAAAAAGGGCGCCTGAGGCCTGAATAAAGCAAGAGGCTGGCTGGGATGCCAGCCTGGGGTTGAAATGGACTGGTTTATTTCTTTTGTGGCACAAGTTTCTTCCTGTTTATTGGCTTACCGTTGATTTACCAGGCTACCACTGTACTTCCTCTGAGAATACGGCCTGTGCCGTCGCTATCTGTTTCTAAATCGGAAATAATTTTGTTCGTCGACTCCTGATTATTCCCTGGTCAGAATCCAGTATCTTGGCTGTACTTAAATCTGAGTATTGCCAGGCGCTGCTCAGATGCTGGCCAATCCAGAATAAAAAGAGAGCACAAGCATGTTCAAAACCTATACCTTCCCAGAGTTCGACTATGTCCGCTCGGCCGATCAGGATGCGGCCCAACCGGTAAAGCATCCGGTGGTGATTGTGGGCGCAGGACCGATGGGTATGACCGCAGCGGTAGACCTTGCCCAGCAAGGCGTACCAGTGGTGATCCTGGACGACAATAATACTGTCAGCGTAGGCTCACGCGCAGTGTGTTACGCCAAGCGCTTTCTCGATATTTCTGATCGGCTGGGTGTTGGCCAGCGTATCGTCGATAAAGGGGTAACCTGGAATATCGGCAAGGTGTTTCTGGAAGAAGACCATATCTACAGCTTTAATATGCTGCCGGAAGAGCATCACCGTCGGCCAGGTTTTATCAACCTGCAGCAGTACTATCTGGAAGAGTACTACGTTGATCGTATCAACTCGCTGGATACGGCAGACCTGCGCTGGAAGAATAAACTGGTTAATGTCGAGCAGCAGGGCGATTCTGTACTGTTAAGTATCGAAACTCCAGAAGGCCCGTATCAGCTTGAAGCGCAGTATGTCATTGCCTGTGACGGTGCTAACTCCAAAGTGCGCGCCATGTGCGGGCTGGAGTCCAAGGGCCAGATCTTCCAGGATCGTTTCCTGATTGCTGATGTGATTATGGATCCGAAGAAATTCCCGCCGGAGCGCTGGTTCTGGTTTAACCCGCCGTTCCACTCAGGTCAGTCCACACTGCTGCACCGTCAGGCCGATAATGTCTGGCGCATCGACTTTGACCTGGGCTGGGATGCGGACCCTGAAGAAGAGAAAAAACCGGAAAATATCATTCCTCGGGTTAAGGCTTTCCTGGGTGACGATGTTGAGTTTGATCTGGAGTGGGCATCGGTTTACACCTTCACCTGTCGCCGGATGGACGAGTTCCGTCAGGGCAATATTTTCTTTGCCGGGGACGCGGCTCACCAGGTATCACCTTTTGGTGCGCGCGGTGCCAATTCCGGTATCGAAGACACAGACAACCTGTGCTGGAAGCTGAAAATGGTGCTCGATGGCAAAGCGCCGGTCGCCTTGCTGGACAGCTACTCACCGGAACGGACTTTCGCTGCCGATGAGAATATCCTCAACTCTACCCGCAGCACTGACTTTATTACCCCGAAAAACCATGTCAGCCGGGTATTCCGCGATGCGGTGCTGAACCTGTCGCGCATTTACACTTTTGCCCGGCCACTGGTTAATTCAGGTCGGTTATCCGTACCACCATTTTTAACTGAGTCACCTCTGAACACTGCAGACACTGAAGTATTCAACTGTAAAGTGGTGCCTGACACACCCTATACCAATAATT
>JAIBDV010000326.1 GCA_024686055.1 Neptuniibacter sp. | reverse complement strand
CGTGTCGTAAATGTGCAGCATAGTATCCGCTTCTTCTTCCTGATCTGGGTTAGCCTGGGGTCCAGGCCAACGAACGAGGCCGCATTATAAATCAAACGACGCTCAGGTTAAGGGGGTTAACGTAGTCTTGTTGCCAGCCACCATCGCAGCCAGGCAACCGTCTTATAATTCGATATCAGCCATCTCCGGGCCACCAAAGAAACTGCCTTCGGCCGTTACGGTCACCCGGTTTTTACCCTGCCAGAGGATAGACTCCCACTGACCCGGGCGTTTGAGGCGATATTTCTTTGCCTGATGCCAGTCCGGCAGGTTATCCACGACGGGCAGCCGCCAGATACTGGCCTGGCCAAAAGAAGGGCCATAACCATACACCAGTAATGCCAGTTCGGCGGTTTCAACATTATAGTCAGCCGCCGTTACCAGCCCTTTGACCGGGTATTCACCCATAGGGGATAGCGTCTGCAAACTGTCGGTATTGATATCCGCTTTATACAGCCGGGTTTTCTGATCACCCCGGTTTTTACTGAACAGCCAGAGGCTTTCCCCCACCCGGGCAATAGCTTCACAGTCAACATTGTGGCTGCGCTTACCGCCGGTGGTCTGTTCCGCGTAATCGGCATAACGCAGGGTTAATTTTTGCGCCGCAACACTGTTTTTCGAAGTCAGCGCCTGGCGACTGATTTTATAGATACTCAGGATTTTGCGTTTACCGGCGTTGTTGCCGGTATCGGCCACATACAGATGTTCGGCATCCTGAGCCAGATCTTCCCAATCGAGGTTATTAGCTCCCTTCAAGCGTAGCCGTTTGACGACTTCACCGGTCTGATCACTCAGACCATAAATAGTCGCCTTATCACCCGAGTCATTCACGGTCCACCAGGTATCGCCCGTCCGGGCAAGCCCCGAGGTTTCCTTTACCTGGCCGGACAGCTTGAAGCGGGTCACCGGCTCCACCAGCGTTGCATCGGCGGCGGCACTGGCATAGAAGCCACAGCCTTGTACCAGTACCAGGGTAAGGGCAATAGAGATAGATCGCATCTGTAAGACACTCCTTCTGTCTGTCGGTCCGGCTGCACTCAGGCCAGCCAGTAAACGCTGAGCGGTGGCCAAAAAAACGGCCACTCAGAGTGGCCGTTTTTCATCATGGATCAGCCCTGCTGGACTTTAACCCAGGAGTCACGCAACCCAACGGTGCGGTTAAAGACCAATTTTTCGTCGCTGCTGGTTTTATCCACGCTGAAATAACCGGTACGCTCGAACTGAAAACGCGTTTCGGCCACACTCCCTTTCAGGCCAACCTCAGCACGGGCTTCAGTCAGTACCACCAGAGAGTCAGGGTTCACCAGCTCAAGGAAGCTGCGCTCTTTATCACCGTCCGGGTTTTCTTCAGTAAACAGACGGTCATATAGACGTACTTCACACGGCACGGAGTTATCGGCAGACACCCAGTGGATGACACCCTTCGGCTTGTACCCTTCCGGATTAGCACCCTTAGTGGCTTCATCATAGGTACACTTAAGTTCAACCACGTTACCAGCGTCGTCTTTGATTACTTCTTCACAGGTGATCACGTAGGAACCACGCAGACGCACAGCAACACCCTGGGTCAGGCGCTTCCATTTACGCGGCGGGATTTCGGCGAAATCTTCCTGCTCAATAAGCAGATTGCGGGTGAACGGCACGGTACGCATACCCATGCTGTCATCCTTAGGATGCTTGGGCAGGTCAAACCACTCTTCTTCACTTTCCGGGTAGTTAGTGATGGTGACTTTCAGTGGCCGGGTAACACACATGGCACGCGGCGCATTTTTATCCAGATCTTCACGGACTGCCGCTTCCAGCATGCCCATATCAACGGTACCGTTAGAACGGGTCACACCGATAGAATCACAGAAGTTACGAATAGACGCTGGCGTATAACCACGACGACGCAGGCCGGAGATGGTCGGCATCCGTGGGTCATCCCAGCTATTCACAACACCTTCGTCCACCAGCTGTTTGAGCTTACGCTTGGACGTAACGGTGTAGTTGATGTTAAGACGGCCAAACTCGTACTGACGCGGCGTTACCGGTACCGGCAGGTTTTCGATGAACCAGTCATACAGTGGACGGTGGTCTTCAAATTCCAGCGTACAGATCGAGTGAGTCACCCCTTCCAGCGCATCGGACTGACCATGGGCAAAGTCATAGATCGGGTAGATACACCACTTATCACCGGTCTGATGATGAGACATGTTGAGGATGCGATACAGCATCGGATCACGCAGATTCATGTTCGGCGCGGTCATATCGATTTTTGCACGCAGCGCACAGGCACCTGGCTCAAACGCACCGTTCTTCATCTTCTCGAACAGCTCGAGGTTTTCCTCAACGCTGCGATCACGGAACGGGCTGTTGCGACCCGGGGTTACAAAATCACCACGGTAGTCACGCGCCTGCTCTGGACTCAGGTCACAGATGTACGCTTTGCCTGCTTTGATAAGGTGAACCGCATAGGCATACAGCTCATCGAAGTAATCTGAGGTGTAACGAATATCACCGTCCCATTTGAAACCCAGCCAGGAGACATCGGACAGGATGGAGTCGATGTACTCCTGAGATTCTTTCTCCGGGTTGGTGTCATCAAAGCGCAGGTTGCAAACACCGCCAAAACGTTCTGCCGTACCAAAGTTCAGGCAGATGGATTTCGCGTGGCCGATATGCAGATAACCATTCGGTTCAGGTGGAAAACTGGTAACTACTTTGTTGTGTACGCCGTTTTTCAGATCATCTTCAATAATCTGATGGATAAAATTGCTTGGCTTGATGTCGTTTTCACTCATGGTATGCATATGACCTGACAGGCGGTTGCCGGATGACAAAAGCCTGTCCGACAAGGATCCCGATTATTATGACGAAAAATAATATAAGCCTCGCATTATAACCAGATACCAGCCATCCACCCAACCGCCAGGGGTGCATAAAACAACGATTACGCCATCAGACTTTCCGCCACAAATTAAACTTGAGTATAATGCCCGCATAACCACCAAATTGGGAACGCGATACATATGATCATCCTGCATACAAATCACGGCGATATCACGCTGAAACTGAACCATGAAAAAGCCCCAGCCACGGCAGCTAACTTCGAGCAGTACGTTACCGACGGCCACTACGACGGTGTGATTTTTCACCGCGTGATCAGTGGATTTATGATTCAGGGTGGTGGTTTTGAACCAGGCATGGTTGAAAAAGACTCCCGCGACAGCATCGAAAACGAAGCTGACAACGGCCTGTCCAACAAAAAAGGCACGATCGCAATGGCCCGCACCATGGAGCCTCACTCTGCCTCTGCCCAGTTCTTCCTCAACGTATCTGACAATACCTTCCTGGACCACACAGCTAAAACTCTGGAAGGCTGGGGCTACGCCGTCTTCGGTGAAGTTGTCGAGGGTATGGATGTTGTTGACAAGATTAAAACCGTTGAGACAACAATGGCCGCTGGGCACCAGGATGTACCGGTTGACGATGTGATCATCGAGTCTGCCGAAGTGGTTGCAGATAAAGACTGAGAGACCTAAAGATGCGACAGATATTTGTTTCTGACCTGCATCTCCAGAATGAGCGCCCGGACCTTGTCCGGGCGTTTCTACATTTTCTGGCCACAGATGCACGCCGCGCCAACCAGCTGTTCCTGCTGGGCGATATTTTTGAAGCATGGATTGGCGATGACGCGCCCTTCCCTGGCACACAGCCGGTGATGGACGCCCTCAAGGCTCTGTCTGCCAGTGGCATTGAGCTGTTTTTCCAGCACGGCAACCGTGACTTCCTGGTCGGCCAGCAGTTCGCTGACTATGTTGGCGGCATCCTGCTGGATGACAGCACAGTGATTACCACCGCAGATGATCAGCCCCTGTTGCTCATGCACGGCGACCAGCTGTGTACCGACGATACTGAATATCAGAAAATGCGTGTAATGCTGCGCAACCCGATGTTCCAGCAGAACATTCTGGCGCAGACGGTAGAACAGCGACTGGCCATGGCAAAACAGTTGCGCGAAACCAGTAAAGCGAAAGGTGCTGAAAAAGCGGAGTACATCACCGATGTCAACGCTGCAGCGGCAATTTCAGCACTTGAAACCGCTAACACGACACTGCTG
>JAIBDV010000196.1 GCA_024686055.1 Neptuniibacter sp. | reverse complement strand
GGTTACTTTAATGCCGACCTGCTGCGCCAGCTCGACAAATACCGGGAACGATGTCGCCACATTGGCACATTCATTCACCGTAATGGCTTCACCGGCGCGTAATGAAGCAATGGTAAATGCCATCGCAATACGGTGGTCATCATGGCTCTCAACAACACCACCACCGAAGGTTTCGCAGCCATTGATAATGGCACCGTCAGCTGTGCCTTCGATATCAACGCCCAGAATTTTCAGACCATCAACCATTGCCTGGATGCGGTCGCTTTCTTTTACCCGCAACTCTTCAGCGCCCGACACAACCGTCTGACCCTGAGCACAGGCTGCCGCCACAAATAGCGCCGGGAACTCATCAATGGCCAGAGGCACCTGATCTTCCGGCACCTGAATGCCTTTGAGTGGCGCATAGCGTACGCGGATATCCGCAACCGGCTCACCACCGACTTCACGCTCATTCAGCAGCTCAAGGTTTGCCCCCATCAGCTGCAGAATATTGATCACGCCAATACGGGTCGGATTAATACCGACATGCTGCAAGGTAATATCAGACCCCGGACAGATCGCCGCTGCCACCATAAAGAACGTCGCCGAAGAAATATCCGACGGTACATCAATTTTGCCAGCGCTCAGGCTGTGGCCTGACTCCACCGTCACCAGGTTACCCTGCTGGGCTACCGGATAACCGAAGCCACGCAACATCCGCTCGGAGTGGTCACGGGTCGGCGCCGGTTCCGTCACCGAGGTTTCACCCTCAGCGTACAGGCCCGCCAGCATCAGACAGGATTTAACCTGGGCCGATGCCATCGGCATATCATAATGAATACCCTTGAGTGGCTGGCCACCTTTGATCTTCATCGGCGGGCGGCCATCCTCTGCCGTTTCAATCACCGCGCCCATCAGGCGCAGCGGGTCTGCCACACGAGCCATTGGTCGTTTGGTCAGCGAGGCATCACCGGTCAGTTCGGTATCAAAGTTCTGCGCCGCCAGCAGGCCGGACAGCAGACGCATTGAGGTGCCGGAATTACCCACATACAGCGGGCCCGGTGGTTGCTGCAGGCCATTGAGGCCCACACCATAAATTTTCACTTCGCCTTCATACGGGCCTTCGATCACAACACCCATATCGCGGAACGCCTGTAGCGTTGCCAGGCTGTCTTCACCCTCAAGGAAACCACTGACTTCGGTAATACCGTCGGCCAAAGCGCCCAGCATAATAGAGCGGTGAGAGATCGATTTATCACCCGGTACACGGATAGTGCCATTAGCACTGCCACCGGGTTGCACATGAAAAGTAACGTCGTTAGTAGTCATAGTATTCGCATACGCTGTCGAAGATAAAATACGTGAGAAGTGCTGCCGCGCGGACTGTGCCCGGGTAAAAATCCCGGTCATGGTCTCACCGTCGCCCTGGGCCACAGCGGTACGCAGCTTGCTCACGCCTTCACTGAATCGGTCAATCTGTTTCAGAATCGCATCCCGGTTGGCCTGGCCAATATCGCGCCACATCACCGGGTCACTGGCGGCTATCCGGGTAAAGTCACGGAAGCCACCGGCGGCATAACGGAAGATTTCAGTACTGTCTTCCTCCCGTGCCAGGGTATCCACCAGTGAAAACGCCAGCAGGTGTGGCAGATGACTGGTGGCCGCCAGTACTTCATCATGGCGATCAACCTCCATCTGCAGCACTTCAGCACCGGTAACCTGCCACATCCGGGAGATCGTCTGCACATCGGCAGCAGAATTTTCCGCCAGCGGTGTGACAATCACTTTATGATGGCGAAAAAGATCGCCATCAGCCGCAGCAACACCGCTTTTTTCCGAGCCCGCAATCGGGTGTCCCGGCACAAAACAGGGTAACTTCGCTGCCAGAATAGGTCGTGCTGCGGCAATAATACTGCCTTTGGTACTACCCACATCGGTAATCAGAGCGCTCGGTTTAAGGTGTGGCGTAATCTGTGCCAATACCGTTTCCATCGCTTTGACTGGCACCGCCAGCACAACAATATCCGAACTGGCCACCGCCGCCGGTAGATCCAGTGCCGCCTCATCTATAACACCAAGGCTGACACCGGCCTCCAGTTCCGCCACATTACGGTCGTAGCCGACTACCCTGGCGCAGAAGTTACGCTGACGTAATGCCTTGGCAAGGGAGCCACCGATCAGCCCCAGCCCGAGTATTAATACCTGTTGAACGCTATCAGTCACACTGTGTACCTGTTTTGGCCGTTAATCCGCCGTTACCCCGCCTGCTTAGAGTACGCAACGTGGATAAGAGCCCAGTAACTTCAGCTCAACACTGTTTGCTTCCAGCTCGCGCAGGATCGGACGGATAGTGTCATCGGAGCAATGGCCTTCAAAGTCGATATAGAACAGACACTGGTTGTGGCTGGAACGTGTTTCCACCCGCGTCAGGCTGATCTTGCTCCGGTTGAACGGCTCCAATAGCTGGTACAGGGCACCAGGCTCATGATGGGCGCTGACCAGAATCGAGGTTTTATCCTCGCCACTGGCACCGACATCCTGATCACCAATAATAAGGAATCGCGCCACACTGTCAGGTTGATCTTCAACATTGCGCGACACCATCTGCAGATCATGCAAATCCGCCGCCATATCACTGGCCAGCGCCGCGCTGCCACTGGCATCACCCGCCGCCCGGCGAGCCGCTTCAGCATTGCAGCTGACTTCGATACGCTCCGCTGTCGGATGCTCCTGCTCCAGCCAGCCGCTGCACTGGGCAAACGCCTGGGGGTGGGCATAGATCCGCGTCACAATAACGCTATCACCCGCCTTGCGCAGCAGGTGCTGATGCACCGGCAGCTCGACCTCACCACAGATCTGCAAGTTGTACTGACGGAACAGATCCAGGGTGTGGCTGACCACCCCTTCAGTGGAGTTTTCAATCGGCACCACACCATAGTGGGCATTACCGGCTGTCACTTCACGAAACACCTGGTCCAGTGAGTTCTGCGGCAGCGACTGTGCCGCCTGACCAAAGTGTTTCAAAGCCGCCTGCTGAGTAAAGGTGCCTTTCGGCCCCAGGAACGCCACTTTCATCGGCTCTTCAAGCGCCAGACAGACCGACATGATTTCACGGAACAGCCGTGCAACCTCTTTGTCATCCAGCGGGCCCGGGTTGCGCTCCATCACGGCACGCAGCACCTGGGCTTCACGTTCAGGGCGATAGAACACCGCATCCTGAACGCCCTGATACTTCTGTTTGACCTCTGCCACCTGCTGAGCGCAGGTCGCTCGCAGGTTCAGCAGCTCATGCATCTGCTTATCAATGCTATCGATTTGCTGACGCAGAACGCCCAGTTCCTGTTCCTGATTACTCATACAGCGCCCCCTGATTAACCGTGCTGACGTTCAAACTGCGCCATAAAGCCAGTCAGTGCATCCACCGCCGCTTCAGGTACTGCATTGTAAATGCTGGCACGCATGCCACCGACCGAGCGGTGACCTTTGAGGTTCAATAAGCCCGCCTCTTCCGCCTGTGCCAGGAACAGCTTATCCAGCGCACTATCCGCCAGAGTAAACGGTACATTCATCAATGAGCGGCTATTCAGCGCTACCGGGTTGGCATAGAAATCACTGCCATCAATAGCGCCATATAGCTTGGCCGCTTTACGTCGATTCAGCTCGGCAATGCCTTCAACACCGCCCTGCCCCTTGAGCCACTGGAACACCAGCCCGGACAAGTACCAGGCCATCGTTGGCGGGGTATTGAGCATAGAGTCATTATCAGCATGCAGCTTGAAGTCATACATGCTCGGTGCACCGGCCTGGACATTGCCCAGCAGATCTTCACGGATGATCACCAGGGTCAGACCGGCCGGGCCGATATTCTTCTGTGCACCGGCGTAGATCACACCAAACTTGCTCACATCCACGGTTTCACTGAGGATACTGGAGGAGTAATCCGCCACCAGCGGCGCAGCCGTTTCGGGAATGTAATCAAAGGCCACACCGCCAATGGTTTCGTTCGGTGTGTAATGGACATAACTAACACCGTCACGCAGGTTCAGCTCAGGCTGAGCCGGGGCGCTGGTGTAGTTATTCGCAGCCGTGCTGGCAGCAATATGGATATCCCCAAAGCGCTGTGCTTCTTTGATACCTTTTTTCGACCAGACACCGGTGTCGATGTAATCAGCTTTTCCAGCATCACCCAGCAGGTTCATCGGCAGCATGGAGAACTGGCTGGTTGCCCCACCCTGTAGAAACAGCACCTTGTAATTATCCGGAATGGCCATCAGGTCGCGCAGGTCCTGCTCGGCCTGCTCAGCCACCGAAACAAACTCTTTGCTGCGGTGGCTCATCTCCATGATGGACAGGCCTTTACCATGCCAGTCCAGCAGTTCGGCTTGCGCCTGTAACAGTACATCATCCGGCAGGCCCGCAGGGCCTGCGCTGAAATTGAATTTGCGTGTCATGACTCTCACTACACCCTGTAAAAGCAGATAAAAAAGCGGCCTCAAGAGGCCGCGTTGTCATTATTATTCAGTGGCTGTGTCAGCCGCGTCACCGCTATCCTGCGGCTGGTCTTCGCTGCCCTGAGCCTCGGTTTCCTCGGACAATACATCCTCGTCATCGGGCTCTTCAATCCGGGCGATGCCGACCATGTTTTCGCCATCGGCAACACGGATCAGCATCACACCCTGAGTGTTACGACTCAACACTGAAATCTCTTCGGTGCGGGTACGTACCAGGGTGCCACGATCACTGATCAGCATCACATCATCACCGTCGAACACCTGCACGGCGCCCGCCAGCTGGCCATTACGGTCAGTGCACTGCTGGGCAATAACACCCTGACCACCACGGCCTTTACATGGGAAATCTTCCACTGCAGTACGCTTGCCGAAGCCGCGCTCAGATGCGGTCAGAATGGTGCCGTTTTCCTGCGGGATAATCAGCGAGATCACCTGCACACCGTCATCCATTTTGACGCCACGTACACCGCGAGCAGTACGGCCCATCGGACGTACTTTTTCTTCTTCAAAACGCATAGACTTGCCGGCAGAGGTCATCAGCATGATGTCATTGCCGCCATCGGTGATTGCTGCACCAATCAGGGTATCGCCTTCATCCAGACCCAGCGCAATCAGACCGCTGGTACGTGGACGGGAGAATGCCGTCAGTGGTGTTTTCTTCACCGTGCCGTTCGCCGTTGCCATAAAGACATACGGCGACAGATCATCAGCATCCGCGCTCTGTTCAGAGTTGTCATCGTCACCCGCCGCTTCAACTGCCGCCGCTTCAATATCTTCAGCGCTGTCTACCAGACAACCACCTTTGGAGATGGTCGGCTGCGGCAGAATCGTAGTGATACGCTCACCTTCCGCCAGCGGCAAAATGTTCACAATCGGACGACCACGCGCGGTACGGCTGGCAGGCGGAATTTCGAACACTTTCAGCCAGTACACTTTGCCACGGTTGCTGAACAGCAAAATAGTGTCATGGGTATTGGCGATCAGCAGGTGCTCAACGAAATCTTCGTCTTTCACTGCGGCGGCGGCTTTACCCTTACCACCACGGCGCTGCGCCTGATAATCAGTCAATGGCTGTGTTTTGGCATAACCGGAGTGGGAAATGGTAACCACCATATCCTCTTCGGTGATCAGATCCGCCACGGTCAGATCCTGACGGCTGGCAACGATCTCGGTACGGCGTTCATCACCGTAGGTTTCCAGGATCACTTCCAGCTCTTCGCGGATCACTTCCATCAGTCGATCATGGGAGCCAAGGATTTCCAGCAGCTCGGCAATTTTAACCAGCAGCTCCTTGTATTCATTGATCAGCTTCTCGTGCTCCAGCCCGGTCAGGCGGTGCAGTCGCAGATCCAGAATCGCCTGGGCCTGGGTCGGTGACAGGCGGTATAGCCCGTCGACCAGGCCGAAGCAGGCATCCAGTTCATCCGGGCGGCAAGCAGTTTCACCGGCACGCTCCAGCATATCGACCACAGAGCCGGGCTGCCACGGTGTCGCCAGCAGACGTTCTTTCGCTTCACCTGGTGTCGGCGAGGTTTTGATCGCTTCAATAACCGGGTCAATGTTGGCCAGCGCAATCGCCAGGCCTTCCAGGATATGGCCGCGTTCACGGGCTTTACGCAGTTCGTACACAGTACGACGCGTCACCACTTCACGACGGTGCAGGATAAAATTATCCAGCAG
>JAIBDV010000171.1 GCA_024686055.1 Neptuniibacter sp. | reverse complement strand
TTTTGGGAGCTGTGTCAGTTGATAATGTTGAATCTGATATTCTCACCTTCGACATCGGCGCGCGCTACAACCTGACCGACCGTTGGCAGGTGGGGATTAGTGCACCGTTTATCTCGCGCTGGACCTCTTACACCAAAGACCCACAGGCAGGCACCCCGGACCCGGCGGTTGAAGCTGATGTTGACGAAACATTTCAGCTGGGTGATGTTGAGCTGAGTACCAGCTACAAGGTATTTGCTGAGACGCTGAGCTGGCCGGATACCGTCTGGTCGTTGCGGGTAAGAGCGCCCACAGGTAAAGACCCTTACGGTATCAAGCAGATCGAGCGTACGGTTGAGAGTACTACCTTGCTATTCCCTGAAACATTGCCATCTGGCAGTGGTGTCTGGGCTGCCAGCACGGGATTCTCGTTTGTAAAAACAACGGACCCGGCGATCCTGTTTGCTAACCTGGAATACACCCATCATTTTGATGAGTCCTTTGACGACATTTCCTCTGTTCCGGGTGTTACCAGTCCGGGTGAAGTACGGCTGGGGGATGCGTTGGGATACGGCGTGGGCGTTGCGTTTGCGATTAATGAGCGTATGAGTATGAGCTTCTCTTACTCTCAACGGTTCCAGACCAAATCTGAAACCCGGGCACCGGGCGGTAGCTGGAATGAGGTGACGCATTCTGATGCCAATGCGGCGACGTTCAGCACCGGTGTGACCTATGCACTGGGGCCAAAGTGGGCGATGTCTACGTCGCTGGGAATCGGCCTGACACCGGATGCACCTGATCTGAGTCTGTCGGTGAAATTCCCTTACAGCTTCTGATTCGGTTATAGCTACAGTGATACGAAAAACGCCGACTGATCATCAGTCGGCGTTTTTGTCTGTGGGGCTTTAACCTTGCGAAGATCGTCAGGTGCACCGCTTTGTGCTGATGGCATCAGGGTGTGGAGCGGGCGTATAATAGCCGACTTTATTTCCTGTCAGGTTTCGAGAATACAGTGATTGGTTATGTGGCAGCCCTCTGGGGGCTTACAGGTATTGCTGTGCTGCTAGGCAGTGCAATTTACCGACTTGGGCTGGCGGCACTGGATCTGATGGCGCAACCTTTAAGCGGTCTTCATTGGGCAGCGTTGCTATTTAGTCTGGTCTTTATGGGTTTTGCTGAGGGCTATCGTGGTTTCCAACAGGCTTTCTCGCCCAGGGTGGCGGCGCGTATCCGTTATCTGTCGGAGAATGTAACGCCGTTACGTCTCGCACTGGCGCCGATGTTCTGTATGGGCTATTTCCATATCAAGCGCCGTCGTCAGATTGTGACCATCTGCCTGACGCTGGGGATTGTGGTGCTGGTACAACTGGTTCATCTGCTTGAGCAGCCATGGCGGGGGATCGTCGATGCAGGTGTGGTACTTGGCCTGGTATGGGGGCTGACGTCGCTATTACTGTTCACGGCGAAGGCCTTTTTCAGTCAGAGTTTTAACCACTCGCCAGAAATGCCCTGATACGCATAAGATATAAAAAACCGCCGATTGGCGGTTTTTTTATGTCTTATGCGTCAGATCAAATAGAACACACACGGTAGTGTCTAGAGGGTGTACTACAGGTTTTTGGTAATAGCCATTCTTCGTTTTGGCGAGGAAGTTTATGCCCTTTGCGTTTGTTATTATTTAATAAGTTTCCAATATTAGTGGCTGAAACAGTTATCCATGTCTAATGCTGGTCAGTTTGATATGCATCAACGTATATCCTGGCTGGAGTGGCAGGATTGATGGTTTGGCCATATTGAAGAATGCTGAGTAGTTCACCAGAAGAGTGGGCATCTACAGCGCCGGTGTGTCGCGATATAACTAGAATACAGGCCTTGTTGCCTGTCAATAAAAGCTGCGACCTCCCTCATAAGAGGGCTGGTAAAGGGATAGGAATTGCGCTGATCTTCAGCTTTTTGCTGTGAATTGTCGCCTTTCCGTCAGCCGTGCAGGTGAACATGAGGCTCCTCCATCATGAAAAAGAATATGCCCATTACCGGGGTAGAAGAGGACTATTCAGAAAGCATTAATATACTTTCTACGACCTGTCCGAAAGGTATTATTCGATACGTTAATGATGACTTTCAAAAATTGTCTGGCTTCACTGAAGAAGAGTTGCTGGGGCATAATCATAACGTTGTTCGTCATCCTGACATGCCGCCAGCCGCGTTTGCGGACCTGTGGGAAAACATAAAGCAAGAAAGCCCCTGGATGGGCGTTGTTAAAAACCGTTGTAAGAACGGTAATTACTACTGGGTTAATGCCTACGTCAGTCCGATTATTCATGACGGTAAAGTAGTTGAATATCAATCAGTTCGTCGTAAACCCGATCGAGCTATGGTGGGCCGCGCTGAAAAACTGTATGGCCAGCTCAATGCGGGGAGCTCCCCTCGGGTTTTGAAAGAAGGTATGAGCCTGGTGGCACGGCTGTTGTGTTTCTGGGGGCTGCTGCTGCTGTTTGCAAGCACGGCAGGCTGGGCTGCAGGGCTGTATTCACTGGTACAGCTGCTGCCCTGGCTGGCGGTGCTGCTGGCCGGGATGATTGGCACCTGGGTGTTGATGGGGCCTCATATGCAGCTGGTCAGGAAGGCGCGCAATATCAGCGATAACCCGGTTGCCCGTTATGTTTACAGTGGTCGTAATGATGATCTGGGCTGGCTTGATCTGGCCATGCAGCGGCTGGAGTCCGATGCTGTTGGTATTGTGGGCAGGCTTAGTGATGCCTCGAAAAAACTGTCAGTGGACACGCTGGGGGTGGCGCGGGAGGCTGAACATACCAACTCTGAAGTAGGTCGCCAATATGCTGAAACAGAACAGGTTGCTGCAGCGATCACGGTGATGTCGGCCAGTGTGCAGGAGGTGGCTGGTCATGCCGGGCAGACGGTTGAAGCGGCGAAAGGGGCCAGTGCCAAGGCTGAAGTGGGTATCTCGCTGGTGGATGGCACCGTGTCGCGGCTCCGCGAACTGTGTGATCAGATTCTTAATACCGCCAGCTCTGTTCAGCAACTGGCTCATGAAGCTGATGGCATCTCCGATATTGTTGATACCATTACCGATATCGCTGACAAAACCAATTTGCTGGCGTTGAACGCGGCAATTGAAGCGGCGCGGGCCGGTGAGCAGGGCAGAGGCTTTGCGGTGGTGGCCGATGAGGTGCGGGAGCTGGCAGTGCGAACCCGTGAGGCGACCAGTGAGATTGAACAGATGGTAGCGAACTTGCAAAGAAAGTCGCAGCAGACCGTTTCTGCGATGGAGCAGGGTGCCGAACATGCGCAGGGCACTGTGGATCAGGCAGCGGAAGCGAACCAGGCGTTAAGTGAGATCTCAGGGGCAATGCAAGATATCCTGGACAGGAACCAGCAGGTGGCCACTGCAGTGGAACAGCAAAGCGGCGTGGCAGACGATATTAACCGTAGCGTCTGCGAAATCCGGACAACTTCCGAGCAGACCATGGAAGGTGCGGCGCGCAACCGGGATGCCACCGGCAGTATCAATGCCATGGTCTCTGAGCTTGAATCGCTGGTGATGCAGTTCTGGCGTAAGCGTAAAGGCCAGCGTTGAAAGCCTGTAAACACAATCAGGCCTCACCCCTGTAGCAGCTCGCTCCGCGAGCGTCTGGTTTGCAGCGCTTGCCTCTGATGTCCGTGGAGCCCTAATAAAAAACGCCTGGCAGGTTCCCCTGCCAGGCGTTTTTTATAACGGATGATGGAGCGCTATCAGCCCAGGAACAGTTTGTAAGCTGGGTTCTGGGATTCATCCCAGTAGTGGTAACCGATCTCGTCCAGGAACGCCTCGATCGCTGGCCGTTCAGCTTCAGCTACCTGCATGCCGACCAGCACCCGGCCAAAGGCTGCGCCATGGTTGCGGTAGTGGAACATGGAGATATTCCAGCGCCCGCCCAGTTTTTTGAGGAACTTCATCAATGCACCGGGACGCTCCGGAAATTCAAAGCGGTAGATGATTTCGTTGTCCAGTGCCGCCGGGGCATGGCCGCCGACCATATAACGTACATGCAACTTGGCGGTTTCGTCATCGGACAGGTCCGTGACTTCATAGCCCTGGTCCGACAGTTCGCTCAGCAGCTCTTCCCGGCCATCGCCACCGGTTTTCAGCTGGATACCGGCAAAGACAATCGCCTGCTCTTTATCGCTGAAGCGGTAGTTGAACTCGGTAATGTTACGTGTGCCCAGCGCTGAGCAGAATTTGAGGAAACTGCCTGGCTGTTCGGGAATTCGTGCAGCGATGATCGCTTCACGTTTCTCACCAATTTCTGCTCGCTCGGCGACATGGCGCAGGCGGTCAAAGTTGACGTTGGCACCGGAGTCGATAGCAATCAGGGTTTCATCACGGCACTGCTCGCGTTCGACATAGCGCTTGAGGCCGGCCACGGCCAGCGCACCCGCTGGTTCACAGACTGAGCGGGTGTCATCAAAGATATCTTTGATTGCCGCGCAGATCTGATCAGTGGAGACGGTGATCACTTCATCCACGTACTGGCGGGCGATCTCGAAGGGGTGCTCGCCGATTTGTGCCACAGCGACACCGTCAGCAAAGATACCCACCTGATCCAGTATCACCCGCTTATCGGCCGCCAGTGCGAGCTGCAGGCAGTTGGAGTCTTCCGGTTCAACGCCGATGATCTTGATCTCTGGGCGCAGGTATTTGATGTAGACGGAAATACCGGCAATCAGGCCGCCGCCGCCGACCGGCACGAATATCGCATCAATGCGCCCGGTGTGCTGGCGCAACAGCTCCATGGCGATGGTGCCCTGGCCGGCGATGACATCCGGGTCATCATAGGGGGGGATATAGATCAGTCCTTTCTCTTCGGCCTGCTGTAACGCATAGACGCGGGCGGCATCAAAAGCATCACCGATCAGTATCGCGTTACCGCCCAGCGCCCGGACGTTATTAACCTTCACCTCCGGGGTGGTTTTCGGCATCACGATGGTCGCTTCGACACCCAGCTTCTGTGCGGAAATCGCTACGCCCTGAGCGTGGTTGCCCGCCGAGGCGGTAATCACCCCAATGGCTTTTTCCTCGTCCGTCAGCTGAATCATTTTGTTATAGGCCCCACGCACTTTGAACGAGAACACGGGCTGTTCGTCTTCACGTTTGAGCAGGATGTTGTTACCAATGCGGGAAGAGAGCATCGGTGCAGGATCCAGAGGGGTTTCTTTGGCCACGTCGTAGACGCGGGCTTCGAGGATTCGCTTGATATAACGGTGTGGCATACCAGGAACTTCACAGTGAGTGGGAGAAAGGACATCACTGTCCATAAAAAGAACAGGAAAGCATAAATGCAATGTGCAGTTGCGTCTATAAGCGCGCGGGCACTGGGCGTATAATTCGGCCAGATTTTCCATAGCTTCTAATTTCAAGACCACCGGGGTGATGCTGGATGACACAGGATGAAATGAAACAGGCGGTAGCGCAGGCTGCTGTGGCGTATATCAAGCCGAAACTGGGCAAAGACTCGATTGTCGGTGTGGGTACAGGCTCTACTGCCAACTTCTTCATCGATGCACTGGCTGAGATCAAAACGTTTTTTGACGGTGCCGTTGCCAGCTCGGAAGCGACGGCTGAACGGCTGAAAAAGCACGGTATCACCGTGTATGACCTCAACAGCGTCAATGATATGGAAGTCTATGTTGACGGCGCGGATGAGTTTGATAGCCAGCTTAATCTGATCAAAGGCGGCGGCGGTGCGCTGACCCGTGAGAAAATCGTGGCAGCGGTGGCGAAAGAGTTTGTCTGTATTGTTGATAGCAGCAAACGCGTTGAGGTGATGGGTGAGTTCCCGTTGCCGGTGGAAGTGATTCCGATGGCGCGCTCTTATGTGGCGCGTGAACTGGCCAAGCTCGACGGTATGCCGGTATGGCGTAAGGACTTTATCACCGATAACGGTAACCTGATCCTGGATGTGCAGGATATGGAAATTACTGACGCCAAAGCGCTGGAAACTCAGATCAACGGGATTATTGGTGTTGTGACCAATGGCCTGTTCGCGAACCGGGGTGCCGATGTGGTGCTGATGGGGACGCCGGACGGTGTAGAAACGATTACCCTGTAATCGCTGGCCGGGTGGACCGTTCCTGTCTGCCTGGCGTTTCAGCTGTCTTTGAGAAACTCCAGGATCGGGCAATCCGAGACCGGGCCATCCCCACAGCACAGATCATTGAGCTGGTGCAGTGACTGATTAAGCTGCTGTAGCTGGGTGATTTTCTGTTCCACCAGACTGATTTTTTCTTCCACCCGCTTTTTGACTTCCGCCGAGCTTTGTTCCGGTTGCTGTTGCAGTGTCAGCAGTTCCAGAATTTCATCCAGGGAAAAACCCAGATCTTTGCAGCGCAGGATAAAGTGCAGCCGTTGCTGGCTGTTGGGGTGGTAGGTGCGGTAGCCCGAAGGAAGACGGCCGCTGGGAGAGATCAGACCCCGACGCTCGTAGTAGCGAATGGCTTCTACGCTGAGGCCTGATTGTCTGGCGAGTTCGCCGATGCGCAGATAAGCGTTCATTGCTGAAGCTTAGCGCACAGGATCAGAACTGGATACGGCTGACCATAATG
>JAIBDV010000248.1 GCA_024686055.1 Neptuniibacter sp. | reverse complement strand
GGACGTCGCTGCTACTAATGATCGCGAGCAAGCTGGCTCCTACGGTAGTACGGATGGGCTTGTAGGAGCGAGCTTGCTCGCGATTGCGTTCGGTCAGCTTCTTACTTCAATAAACCATTTCGGCTGGATCCGCCAGAGGTCGCTCCGGCGATGATGCTTAAGCCGGATACCGGAGTCCAGTACCTGTGCCTGCCCGTCTGCTCGCTGAAATACCACCCAGTGCCAGAACGGTACCCCCTCAATCAGTCGCCATTTGATCGCCATGATGGCGAGGTCGGGCAGACAGTCCCAATCGTTGAACGGGGCGGGTGTCGGGGCCAGGGTTAAGCCCTGATCTGCGGCCAGCCGGTATACATAGTCAGTGTCCGACCAGATCCGCGTATCTTCCGGGTGGATACCCAGCTCGGCGGCACGGGTTTTGATCTGTGCATAGGGCTGGCCTGTTAATGTCGCGATCACCGCCAGCCCGCAGCCGGTGGCATCCTGTTGTATGACGGGGGTTAACGGTTTCATGCCGCCCCCTCCAGTATATTGTTCAGAATATTCAGGGCTTCGTCGATCTCGTCCTGGCCCAGAGTCAGCGCAGGCATAAAACGCAGGGTATCGGGCCGCGGGGCGTTGAGGAGCAACCCCGCATCACGGGCCTGCTCCACCAGTGCCGGGGCCTTGTGATTGCCGGTATTCAACGCCAGTAACAGGCCTTTTCCCCGTACGTTACTTAGCCCATGGCGTGAAGCCAGCTTGCTCAGGCCGCTGCTTAATGCATGGCTTGTGTGTTTCACCTGAGTTAAAAAGCCGGGTTTGAGCACCTCAGCCAACACCGCGTTTGCCACCGCGCACATTAATGGGTTGCCATTAAAGGTACCGCCCTGGTCGCCATAGTCAAAGCAGCTGATCGCCTTATCAATCAGCAGGGCAGAGATCGGCACGCCGCCGCCCAGCCCTTTGCCCAGCGTCATCATATGCGGGCTGATACCGTACTGTTGATAGGCGAACAGGCTGCCGGTCCGGCCTACCCCCGTTTGTACTTCGTCGACAATCAGCAGCAGATTATGTTGGTGGCAGAGCTGTTCCAGCCCCTGGATAAACTCAGTACTGGCCGGAATCACCCCGGCTTCGCCCTGAATCGGCTCCAGCATTATCGCCACGGTGTGTGAGTCGATTGCTTGCTCAGTGGCGGCCAGGTCGTTAAATGGCACCTTGGTAAAGCCACTGACCTTAGGCTCGAATAGCGGCTCGAAGGCTGATTTACCGGTGGCAGACATGGTGGCCAGGGTCCGGCCATGGAAGCTGTCGTTGAAGGTAATGACCTTGAACGCCCCCTGTTTGTACTTCTGGCCCCATTTACGCGCCAGTTTGATCGCCCCTTCATTCGCTTCTGCGCCACTGTTGGCAAAAAAGGCCTGATCAAAATGGCTGTGCTGGCACAGGGTGGTGGCCAGTTCCAGCATCGGCTGGTTGTAGAAGGCGGGGCCGGGGTTTATCAGTTGCCCGGCCTGGTCTGCCAGTGCCTGCTGGATCACCGCCGGGCTGTGGCCCAGCGTATTCACCGCCCAGCCCTGAATGAGGTCCAGATAACGACGGCCCTGATCATCAAACAGTTCATGGCCCTGGCCGCGGACAAAGGCAAACTCAGGCCGCGGAGTGATCGGGATCAGATGGGGGATCTGCTGGGTAATCGGAGACGTTGTCATTATCGGGTTCCTTGCCACAGAGGCGGATGTATTAAAAAAGGAAAACAGGAAAAACAGGCATAAAAAAAGCCGCAGGGGTTAACCTGCGGCTTCTTTCGGGGCGTAACGCTGAGAGGGTCAGCGTCGGTGTGAATCCACACCCGAATTCCAGACACAGGAAATCTCAGCCAGGCGGCGTCGCAGCGCGCAAGGGACTGTGTTGGAAGGCTTGAGGGTGTTGATTGCAAAATTCATAGCGCCGCAGTATCGCAGTCTGATCAAATAACCGTCAAGCGATTTCTGGGCCCGGCTGCTGTTCGCTCACTCTGGCGACCGTGGTATAGTCGGCCTATCATCCGTTAACAGTTATGGAAAGGGTAATAATGGCCGGGTCTCTACAGGATCAGTTGCTGAATATGGGCGTTGCCAGCACACAGCAGGCAAAAAAAGCCAAACAGCAGAAACGTAAAACTGCCAAACAGGCAAAGCAGTCACCGAAAGAAGCGGCCGCTGCCGCGCAACTGAAACAGCAGCAGCTGGAACAGGCCCGCGAAGAGAAAGCCGCCCGCGACCGTGAACTGAACAAACAGCGTGACGACGCGCGGATGCAGAAAGAAACCCAGGCCCGTGCCCGCCAGGTGGTTGAGCAGCATCGTACTGCATTGCCAAAAGACGGGGCTGTGTCGTACAACTTCACCCATGGCACCACCATCAAAACCATCTACGTGGCCAAAGGTCAGCTGGAGATGCTCGCCGTGGGCACCATGGCCGTGGTACGCCAGGAAGATAAATACTGGCTGCTCGATGGCACCATCGCCCGTAAAGTGGCAGAGCTGGATGAATCACTGATTATCAGCCTGCACGAGAAAACCGTGGTCGATGACGATGATCCGTACAAGGACTTCGAGATCCCGGATGATCTGATGTGGTAAGGCGTTTCGCCTGAGTTACAAACAAAAAAACCGCTGGTAGTGATACCGGCGGTTTTTTCGTATAACTGGATGATGGCTACATCGCTTCGCTCTTTTGCCCATCCTGCAGGCTAAGAGCTTCCAGCTGAGGACAGCTGTCCCACAGGCATGGTCACCATGAGGTGTGCCAGCCTCGAGGGTATTAGCCTTCCATTGCCTGGATGATGTTGCTACCCAGTTCGCGGGGGCCTTCAACGATGCCGCTTTCTTCCAGATTTGGGAACACGGCGACCGCGATGCCATCTTCTTCCATGCCTGGCAGCCAGGTGTCGAGCCAGGCTTCCATCTCTACTTTGAATGGCTCGCAGCCATCCCAGTCGCCGGAGGCCCATTCGGCGGCATAGTCAGGGTGCGGCCATACGGGCATGCACTCTTCATCATCGGTGCTGACCAGCACGAAACCTTCGTCGTCGCGCAGGCTCCAGATCTCTTCCCATTTGCTGACTTTATCGATGAAGTGGTTGTAACGTTTGTCGGCATCCAGGTGCTGGATCTTTTCGCGTTGCTCGGCGGTGAGTTTATAGGCCATCGGGGTCTCGTTGTTTGCTACCAAAGTAAGGAGGCAGGGTACCGCAAAAGGGCGGGGCTGGGTAGCCTGGGCAGCGGCCCGGTGCGGGACCGCTGTCTGGCTTTAATAAGCTTAGTTCAGCGGCGTGGTGTCTTCACCGAACCAGGCCAGTTGCTGATGCAGGTTGACCACTTCACCCACGATGACCAGTGATGGCGCGGGCAGCTGGGCGGTGGCCTGGCGCTCAACGATGCAGGCCAGGGTGCCAATGAGTACTTTCTGATCTGGCTGGGTGCCGCGGGAGATGATTGCCACTGGGGTATCAGCAGGTTTGCCATGGGCGATCAGCCGTTCGGTGAGGGTCGGCAGGGTGTGCAGGCCCATGTAGAACACCACGGTCTGATTGGGGTGAACCAGCTCGTCGAAATTGAGATCAGCGGTGCGGTTTTTCAGCTGGCCGGTGACGAATTTGACCGACTGGGCGCAATCGCGGTGGGTCAGCGGAATGCCCGCGTAGGTGGAGCAGGCGCTGGCGGCGGTGATACCGGGCACCACCTGGAACGGGATGTTGTTGGCTTTGAGCTCTTCGAGTTCTTCACCGCCACGGCCAAAGATAAATGGGTCACCCCCTTTGAGGCGCAGCACCCGCTTGCCCAGTTTGGCGTGATCGACCAGCAGCTGGTTGATGCCTTGCTGTGGCACGGCGTGGTCATCGCGGGCTTTGCCGACGTACACCAGCTCGGCGTCGCGGCGACAGAGGTCGAGCACCTCTTTGGATACCAGGCGGTCGTAGAAGACGATATCGGCCTGCTGCATCAGGCGCAGTGCTTTGAAGGTCAGCAGTTCAGGGTCACCCGGGCCGCCGCCCACCAGGTACACTTCACCGGCATTGTGGTTGCTGTCGGCGGTATCCAGCGTTTGTTGAATCAGCTGTTCGGCGTCGTCCTGGCGTCCGGCGAATACTCGCTCGGCTACCTGCCCTTCCAGAGTACGCTCCCAGAAGTTGCGACGCTGCCCAATGGTGTTGAATTTGGCTTTCACCTGAGCGCGGAATTTACTCGCCAGTTCGCCCAGTTTGGCGTAGCGCTGGGGGAACAGGGTTTCGATTTTGGCGCGGGTCATCCGGGCCAGTACCGGTGACTTACCACCGGAGCTGATGCCGATCACGATGGGTGAGCGATCGACGATGGCCGGGAACACAAAGGTACACAGCGCCGGGCTGTCGACCACATTCACTGGTACGTTCTTGTCTTTGGCATCCAGCGAGACGCGTGCGTTGAGGGCATCATCGTTGGTGGCGGCAATCACCAGCGCTTTTTCTGTGAGCAGGCCAGGGTGATATTCACCCAGAATGCCGCTGCAGCCCTGGGTTTCGTCCAGTAAATCCTGCAGCTCGAGGGTGATCTGATGGGAGATAACCGTGATATGGCAGCCCGCACGTACCAGCAGCCGGGCTTTGCGCAGGGCGACCTGGCCGCCGCCGACCAGCAATGCGTGCTGGTTGTGCAGGTTAAAAAATAGCGGGAGGTAATCCATGGTGATCTCCTGTGGTAGCGATTATTGTGACGCTACGAATGACATCTGGCCGGAGGCGCAGTGACTACATGACAGCCTGGGCTGTCGCTGGTGGTAATAGTACGCAAATGTGGAGGGGCTGTCCTTATTGGAAAGCGCCAGGCGCTGATGCTTAGCGCAAGGGCCTGGGGCAAGAGCTTCCCGGTGTGGACACCGGTCCCACAGGAGCATGGGCCCACAGGCTTGGAGCTTTGTGTGGGCTTGCGCCTGTTGTGGGACAGCTGTCCTCAGCTGGAAGCTTTTAGAACAGAGCTTATAGCTGGGTGTGCAGACCACATTCGCGGGTTTCCAGCGCCTTGGTCGGGTCGAAGTAATCCGTCTCATTGGGCAGATTGTGCTCGGCCAGGTAGGCGTCCATCTGGGCTTCGCTCCAGTGGTAGAGCGGGGCGACTTTGATGATGCCATCTTTGCTGGCGCTGACGATGTTCATCGCCTGGCGGAATTC
>JAIBDV010000216.1 GCA_024686055.1 Neptuniibacter sp. | reverse complement strand
GGCGTTGAGCGCATGCCACAGGGCTCGCTGGGGGCATTGTTGCGCTAAAACTATCATCTGATCTAGTGTTCAGCAGTGGGCTGCCTGTTGCTCGTCAGTGAAAGAGTTGGCTATACGCATAGGCTTAAGTATAGTTTGCGCTCACTTATCAATTAAGCCGCTATGAGCACTGAATCCAGTCACCCCCGTCGTCCTTTTATTGCACGGGGCTCTCGCGTTGAGCGTTGTGAATCCTGTCTGTTAACCCGTCGAACCTGTATCTGTGATTTTCGGATTCAGGTACAGGCGCAGGCCCGTTTCTGCCTGCTGACCCACCGCAAAGAATTTTATAAACCGACTAACACGGGGCGTCTCATCGCTGAAGCGCTGACCGGTACTGAGGTGCTGGAGTGGAGCCGAACTGAGCCTTGTGCCCGGCTAACGGAACTACTGGCTGACCCGTCTTTGGCACCCTGCATTGTGTTTCCGCCAGCTGAGGACTATCAGCAGCGGATGATCAGCCAGCCTGCGGTGGAGGATAGCCGAACCCCACTGTTTATTATCCCCGATGGCACCTGGCGTCAGGCGCGGCGGATTTTCCGCCATAGCCGTTACCTGGATGGCCTGCCGGTGATCTCTCTGCAACAGGCCATGGACAGCCGCTATCATCTGCGTAAGAAGATCGAAGCAGACCAGCTGTGTACCGCCGAAGTTGCCATTGCCATGCTGAATCAGATCGGTGATAGCCATTCGGCTGATGTGCTGGATGCCTATTTTGATATTTTTAATGAACATTATCGTGCCTCAAGACTCAGCCGACCATTGCAGCCGGAACAACCGGCCAAGCTGTTCCTGCAGGCGCTACAGGCAGGTGCTGTAACCTGCGCTGTGCCAGGGTAACGTATAACAGACCCTGGTGACTCTACCTGGAAGGTACTATGACAGAACACGATCGTACTGAGCACTGGACGGATCGAGATCCTTTCTCCGCCCGTGAAAAAGAAAAATACGGTAACCCGGTACCAAGCCGGGAATATATCCTGCAGACATTGACCGAACAGGGTAAGCCGCTGGCGCACCCGGCGGTCTGTGATGCCATGCAGGTTTTTGAAGAAGAATCCCGTGAGTCGGTATTGTTCCGCCTGAAAGCGATGTGTCGCGATGGCCAGCTGATCAGTAACCGTAAAGATCAGTTTGGTCTGATTGAGCACATGGGGCTGATTAAAGGCCGGGTCATTGGTCACCGGGACGGTTTTGGCTTCGTTAAGCCGGACGAGGGTGGCAGTGATCTGTTTATCAGCCCGCGCCAGATGCGTCAGGTGTATGACGGTGATCGGGTGCTGGTGCAGGAAGCGGGTAAGGACCATAAAGGTCGCCGTGAAGGCAAGCTGGTGGATGTGCTGGAACGTGGCACCCATAAACTGGTGGGCCGCTTCCAGAGCCGGGGAGGCTTTGGCTACCTGGTGCCGGAGAATCAGCGCATTACTCAGGAGCTGGCGGTGGTGGCCAATGAGTATGGCCCGGCCTATGAGCATGGCCAGCTGGTAATCGCTGAGGTGGTTCGCCAGCCGGGCAAACGTGAGCTGGGTCAGGCGCGGATTACCGAGGTGCTGGGTGACCACCTTGCGCCAGGGATGGAAATCACCGTTGCCATTCATAACTACGATATCCCGTCTGAATGGCCGCAGGCCGTACAGGACGAGATCTCGGCCTATGGCCCGGAAGTGACCGAAGCCTCCAAGGCGGGGCGGATTGATCTGCGCCACCTGCCGCTGGTGACTATCGACGGCGAAGACGCCAAAGACTTTGATGACGCGGTTTATGCTGAAACGAAGAAGGGCGGCGGCTGGCGGCTCTGGGTAGCGATTGCTGATGTGTCATCGTATGTGCGGCCCGGTACGGAGCTGGATACTGAGGGTTTGAGCCGGGGTAATTCGGTTTACTTCCCTGAATTTGTTGTGCCGATGTTGCCAGAACTGCTGTCCAATGGCCTGTGTTCGCTTAATCCGCATGTGGATCGGCTGGCGATGGTCTGTGAGATGACCGTCAGCGAAGCGGGTAACCTTTCGGGTTATCGCTTCTTTGAAGCGGTGATCCAGTCCCATGCCCGGCTGACCTACACCACGGTGGGTACTATTCTGACCGAGGCGGATAGCGCTGAAGGCCAGCAGCTGCGCAGCGAGCATGCCGCTCTGGTGCCTCATCTGGAAACCCTGTACGGGCTGTACGGTAGCCTGCGTAAGGCCCGCCAGGCGCGGGGGGCGATTGATTTCGAAACCACTGAAACGCGGATTATGTTCGATGCCGAGCGCAAAATTGAACAGATCGTGCCGGTGGAGCGTAACGATGCCCATAAGCTGATTGAAGAATGCATGCTGTGTGCCAATGTCGCCACTGCACGCTTCCTGCAGAAGCTGGAGCTGCCAGCGCTGTACCGGGTGCATGACGGCCCGAAAGAGCAAAAGCTGGTCAACCTGCGTGGCTTCCTCAGTGAGCAGGGTCTTAATCTGGGGGGCGGTGATAAACCGGAGCCGAAAGACTATCTGCTGCTTAGTGAGCAGATTACAGATCGGCCGGATCGCCATCTGATTCAGACCATGATGCTGCGCTCTATGAGCCAGGCCGTGTACAGCCCGGATAACCACGGACACTTCGGTCTGGCCTTTACCGCTTACACTCACTTTACGTCGCCGATCCGTCGTTACCCGGATCTGCTGGTACACCGGATTATCCGGTCAGCCCTGCATTCGGATAAACAGGACCGTGCACTGCTACGCTCCGACGACCATCAGCCTGACCCCGCATGTGCTGTGCAGTATGAGATGGCACAGGTACTGGAGCTGGGTGAGCACTGCTCCATGACTGAACGCCGTGCTGATGATGCCACCCGTGATGTGATGGCCTGGCTCAAGTGTGAATATATGAGTAACCATGTTGGCGGCGAGTTCGACGGCGTGGTGGCGGCGGTAACCGGGTTTGGTCTGTTTGTTGAGCTGGAAAATGTCTTTGTTGAAGGCCTTATCCACATTACCGGGCTGCCGAGCGACTACTACCAGTTCGATGCCGGTAAGCAGCGGCTGATCGGTGAGCGCACCCGCAAAGTGTACCGACTGGGCGATCGCCTGCGAGTACGGGTGGCGCGGGTCGATCTGGACGAACGTAAGATCGACTTTGAGCTGCTGTCGGCTGAAAAACGTAAACGGGCACCGAAAACCGTCCGTGAACAGCTGGCCAGTGGTAATGTACCGCCGGTACAGAAACAGATTGAAATAAAGGGTGCCAAGATGGATAAAAATAGTCGCCGACCCGGTCCGAGTAAACGCCCGGCCCGGCATTCTGACCGTGACTTCGTGCCGCCTGCTGATGCTGCTGAAACACCTTACCGTAAACCACAGACAAATCTGTCTGCCGCCGAGCGTGAGCTGCAGGAAGCGGCGGGCGGTAAAAAAGGTAAAAGCAAAACCGCACTCAAGCGTAAATCGAAAAAAGCCAAAGCCAGAAACGAAGCCCGTAAAGCGGGTAAAGGCGCTAAAAACGGTGCTGCAGCTAATAAAACGGTCGCCAAGCGTAAACCGCGTAAATAGCCGTGGTTAGGTCAGGGGGCTGCCCATTAGTCCCCTGACCCGTCGATTCTGAGGCGGCAGCAGGCAATGCCAGTCGTTTCTATCCCGGCGCATAAAACAGCAGCGCCTGTGGATAACGCCAGAAAAGATAGCCAGCCATCCCCAGCACCAGTGCCAGTGCTAGCCCCATCCGCTCCAGAGTGCTGAACACCACCGGGTGTCGCGCCAGCCAGTGCCGCCACAGTGCAGCCGCCAGCAAGCCCTCACAGACCCCGGCGACCACATCCAGTGGCCAGTGCAGATCCAGAATTACCCGCGACAGTGCGATTAACAGGACTGGTAATGCCAGTAGCAGATATAGCAGCCGCCGCAGCCACTCAGTCAGCTGTTCGGCCAGCAGTATCGCGATCAGCGCAAACACCGCTGCCCCGGTACTGGCGTGGCCACTGGGAAAGCTCCAGCTCTGATACAGCGTAAATCCGGTATCCGGGCGGGGCCAGACAAAATGCAGTTTCAGTAGGTGGTTTATCAGCACAATGCCCAGCAACAGAGCGCTAAATATCAGTGCCGTACGGTAATGCTGGGCGAGTACCAGTGCCGCGCTGATCAGCAGCAGTACCATCGCTGCCAGTGGCAGATCCCCCAGTGAAGTAATTATTACCATTAGCGGGTAGAGCGCAGCAGGCAGGCTGGTGATGCTCTGGTGCAGCGCCAGTTCACCCTGTAACTCCGGCACCAGCGTGCGCAACAGGCTGATCAGCAACAGGCCGAACCCCGCCGCAAGGGCCATTAACGAAGCGCCTGTTGGGGCAGGCAGGCGGCTCAGGCGTAATTGCAGTGGCCGGTCGGGTTGCAGCTGGTGGTGTAATCCCAGCCCTGTCAGCAACACCAGGGCGAGACCGGCCAGTAAAGGCAGCAGATCTGCCTGTGCCTCCAGTAACTCGCTTTGTGTGCCTAGCCAGTAGCCCGGCAGTAAATAAGCCGGGGCCCAGAGCAGGGCAGATAGCAGGTTGACCCACCAGAATGTCCGGGCAGGCATCTGCAGACTGCCTGCCACAAACGGAATAAAGGGTCGTACCGGGCCGACAAAGCGGCCCAGCAGCAGGCTGAATGCGCCATAGCGCAGGAAGAACTGCTCTCCCTGCTGTTGCCAGTGAGGGTGGCGCTGAAACAGCGGGTGTTGATAAATGCGCCCGGCCCAGTGTCGGCCCAGGTAATAGCTGAGGGCGTCTCCGGTAATGGCCCCACACACGCCCACCGTCAGCAGTGCGGGAACCGGTATCCCCTGCTGCCCGGCCAGCCAGCTGGTGGTGCCCAGCAGGGCGACACCCGGCAGGAGCAGGCCCACCAGGAACAGTGATTCGAGCAGGGCAATCAGGGCGATCAGTGGCAGCAGCCAGGGGAATATTTCCGGGTAGGCCAGCCAGTCAAGTACGTTGGTCATACAGGGCAGTGTAATGGATATCTGCCGTGGTCGACGATGCCGATGTCGTAATCAGTACGCTTACATCCAGGGAAGGAGGGCTTCTGGTATACTGACGGCGTCTGAAATGACCACCTCTGATGAGAATCCCGATGAACGAAATCATCCTGATGACGGTTTCCGGTGCTGATAAGCCCGGCGTCACCTCTGCAATCACCGCCATTCTGGCAAAATTTGATATCAATATTCTGGATATTGGCCAGGCTGTTATTCATAACACCCTGTCGCTGGGTATCCTGATTCAGGTGCCACAGAGTGCGGAAAGCTCGCCTCTGTTGCGCGATGTACTGTTTAAAGCCCATGAGCTGGATATGAAGATCCGTTTCCAGCCTGTGCGCGATAACGAATATGAGCAGTGGGTTGAGCACCAGGGGAAATCCCGCCATATCATCACCCTGCTGGCGCGCAAGATCACTGCCGAGCATATCGCCAACGTGACTGACGTGGCCGCACGCCATGGCTTGAACATCGATAACATCAGCCGGCTGTCAGGTCGTGTCGCACTGGCTGAAACAGCCAATGATCGCACCAAAGCCTGTGTTGAATTCTCGGTGCGTGGCGCGCCAGCGGATGCCCAGGCGCTGCGGGAAGAGTTCCTCGGTATTGCTGCAGATCTGGATATGGACATAGCCTTCCAGGAAGACAGCATCTATCGCCGTAACCGTCGGCTGGTGGTGTTTGATATGGACTCCACGCTGATTGAAGCTGAAGTGATTGACGAGCTGGCCAAGCGGGCCGGTGTCGGTGAGCAGGTGATCGCCATTACTGAAGCCGCCATGCGCGGTGAGATCGACTTCAACGAAAGCTTCCGTCGCCGGATGGCGTTGCTTAAAGGGCTGGATGAGTCGGTACTGGAAGATATC